>NZ_JBHYGG010000307.1:0-30455 GCF_051859125.1 Gemmata sp. | reverse complement strand
AGTACTTGGTTCAAGTACTCCAAGGACTCTCCACGCATAGTGCGTAAGCCCTACCGTCGGGGGTGATGATCGCTTACCGCCTCGGCGACCGCGCCGGCACCGTGCGGCTCGCGCTGGTGGCGCCCGCCGAGCAGAAGGCGCTCGACGCACTGATCCCCGCCACCGATGCCGTCGGCCGGTCGTTCCTCGCGGCCCGGCGACCCGAAGACGTCGTCCTGGTCGCGGTGATCGAGGAGCGGTGAAGCGGGTCCGAACTCACGCGTGCGGCGGGTGCAGGATCCAGCCGGGTTCCAGTTCGTACTCCTCTTCGAACTCCTCCTCGGGCTCCGGCGCGGGTTCCCAGTTCGCGACCCGCACCTCGGCGCAGTGCCGCGCGATGATGAGGAACCCGCCGTACCACAGCCAGGTGAACCGGAACAGGTTGTGCCCGAAGTTCCCCATGAACAGGAGCAGGAACAGGCTCACGCCGATCGCCGAGGGGAGCGTGAACACGAGGTCGTTCTGCCACTCGGGGTAGTTCCGCCGGAGCCGCTTCATCGCCCGCAGGTTCGTCCAGAAGCACCACATGAGGAACCCGAACGAGAAGAACCCGAGCCCGCCCATCTCGCCGACCAGTTGCCCGTACAGGTTGTGCGACTCGATGTGCTGCCGGGTCGCGGGGCGCCACGCCCCGGGGCCGACGCCGCTGAGGGGGTTCGCGGCCCACAGCTCGAACCCGGTGAAGAACCCGTAGATGCGGCCCTCGCCCGACTCCTGCGCGTTCTTCGGGCCGACCTCGGGGTTGATGATCGTCTCGAACCGGTTCTGGAGCGAGTCGGGCAGGGCGACGAACGCGATCGGGGCCGCCACGGCGAACGCGGCCAGCGCCTTCACCCGGTACTTCGTGCCCCAGATCACGATCGCGAACCACACCACGAGCCCGATCAGCGAGCCCCGCGACCCGGTGAGCAGGATGCACAGGCACGACAGCCCCACGTAACCCGCCATCAGGAGCCGGCCCCGCTTCCCGCCGATCCCGGCCGCCCACACGGCCGCCACGATCGGCAGCGCGTACACGATGCTGGCCCCGAAGCTGTTCGGGTCGCCGAGCGTGCCGTCCACGCCCATCATGCGGCTGATGCCCATGCGGTACGTGTGCCGCCCGCCCAGGTACTCGCGGAACGAGTGGAGCAGGTACAGCCCCATGACCGCGACGAACCCCACGGCGATGTTCCGCAGCCCCTTCTCGTCGTGGACCGTGGTGACGAGGAGGTAGTAGAACACGACGATCTTGAACCAGTCCTCGACGATCGGCTGGCCCTTGTCGCTCCACGGGCTCATGAGCCAGCACAGGGCCACGGACGCGGCGAACCCGGCGTACGCGGCCTGCTGCACGTTCGGGAGCCACCGCTTGTGCGGGTACGCGGCCCACGCGGCCATCGTGAACACCATGTACACGCGCTCGACGTGCAGGTCGCCGAGCCACTGCCAGACCTCGAAGGGCCGGTCGATGAACAGGAACATGTAGCCGATGAGCAGCCACTGCATCGGGGCACCATTCGTCTGGACCGGGATCGGTCGCGGATGGTAACCAGACGGGGAACCCGGTGGGAAGCCCAACCGGCCGCACCGCACCGGCGCGACAGCCCGCCCCGTTCCCCTCGTGAGTGGTTCCGCCGGCCCGGAGGCGTCTCGTGGCACCGTCCGCTGAGTTGCACTACTACTGCCGGCCCGTGCGCGAGCGGCCCCCGCTCCTCCCGGTCGAGTTCCTCGCGGTGCCGGAGTTCCTCGCCGACGAGCCCGCGTGCAAGCACCTCTGGGACCTCGTCTCCACGCAGTTCCGCACGCGGTCGAAGTTCCTGGCGGTCTGGGCCGGGGTGCGGTTCGTCTGCCTGCACCGGGCCGCCGACGGATCGGCCGACGGGTTCCTCCTCGTGACCGCTCCCGTGAACTGGCAGATCGACTACGTCGTCGTGCGGCCCGACGCGCGGGGGCAGGGGGTCGCGAACGCGCTGCTCGCCGAGGCCGTCACCCAGGCGTTCCGCCGCGGCGTCCCCTACGTGATGCTGACGAGCAAGCCGGAACTGCGGCCGATGTACGAGGGCTTCGGGTTCGTCGCGATCGAACCCCCAAAGTAGGCGACTCGCTCCGCGAGTCGCGCCCCGGCGCAACGAAAATGACGAGTGAGGCCCGGAGCGCCGCCGGTGCCACTCGCGGAGTGAGTGACCCACTCTCCCGACACTTCACGAACTCGTCTTCCACTCGTCGCGAGAAACCCGTTAGACTCCCCGCCACATCTGGTCAGGAGGATCGAGACATGTGCGGAATCGTCGGGTTCACCGGGCGGCGGGAAGCCTCCCCGATTCTGATGGCGGGTCTCAGCCGGCTCGAGTACCGCGGGTACGACAGCGCCGGGATGATCACCGGCACCGGCAACGAGCTGCACCTCCGCAAGAAGTCCGGCCGGCTCGCGGAACTCGGCAAGCTCGTCGCCGCGCACCCGGCCCCGGGGTGCTACGGGATCAGCCACACCCGGTGGGCCACGCACGGCGGCGCGACCGACCGCAACGCCCACCCGCACCTCGACGCGACCGGGAACATTGCGGTCGTCCACAACGGCGTCATCGAGAACTTCGCGACGCTCCGGCACCAGCTCCAGGCGCAGGGCGTGCAGTTCCGGTCCGACACCGACACCGAGGTGCTCGCGCACCTCATCGGCCGGTACTACCACGGCGACCTCGTTGGCGCGGTGCGGCAGGCGCTGTCCCTGGTGAAGGGCACCTACGGGCTGGCGGTGATGTCGCGGCACGAGCCCGGGGTGATCGTCGGGGCGCGGCTCGGGAGCCCGCTGGTCATCGGGGTCGGCTCCGACGGGAGCTACCTCGCGTCCGACGCGAACGCGCTGGCCGGGTACGCCGACAAGGTGGTGTACCTCAACGACCGGCAGATCTGCGCGCTCGCGGGCGAGGAGTGGGAGATCCGCGACCAGGACCTGCTCCCGGTGTCGCCCCCGGTCCACGACATCGCCCAGTTCCTCGGCGACGGCGACGCGGAACTCGGGGCGTACCCGCACTACATGCTCAAGGAGATCTACGAGCAGCCCGACACGGTCGCGAACGCGATGCGGGGCCGGCTCGCCGAGGCCGACGCGACCGCCCACTTCGGCGGCCTGAACCTCACCGCCCAGCAGCTCCGGCAGATCGACCGCATCATCATCACCGGGTGCGGCACCAGCTACCACGCCGGGCTCGTCGGCGAGTACATGTTCGAGGAACTGGCCCGGCTGCCCGTCGAGGTCGAGTACGCGAGCGAGTTCCGGTACCGCAACCCGCCGATCGACCGGAACACGGTGGTGCTGGCGATCACCCAGTCGGGCGAGACGGCCGACACGCTGGCGGCGCTCCGCGAGTCGAAGCGGATGGGCCACACGACGCTCGCGATCTGCAACACGGTCGGCAGCAGCATCGCCCGCGAGGCGTGCGGCGGCGTGTACCTGCACGCCGGCCCCGAGGTCGGGGTCGCGAGCACCAAGGCGTTCACCTCGCAGGTCACGGTCCTCGCGATGCTCGCTTTGTACCTGGGCCGCACCCGGCACCTGTCGAGCATCCAGGGCCAGCGGATCATCGACGAGTTGCACGCGCTGCCGGACGCGGTCCGCAAGGCGCTCGACTGCCACGACCACGTCAAGAAGATCGCGGAGAAGTACGCCGAGGCGAACAACGCGCTGTACCTGGGCCGGCAGTACCTGTACCCGGTCGCGCTCGAGGGCGCGCTGAAGCTCAAGGAGATCAGCTACGTCCACGCCGAGGGGTACGCGGCCGCGGAGATGAAGCACGGGCCGATCGCGCTGGTGGACGAGAAGACGCCGAGCGTGTTCCTGGTGCCGCGGGGCAACGTGTTCGACAAGGTGATGTCGAACATGCAGGAGATCAAGGCCCGCCGCGGCCCGGTGATCGCGGTGTGCAGCCCCGGCGACCGCGAGGTCGAGGCCGTCGCCGACGACGTGATCGCCGTCCCCGACGTGCCCGAGTACCTCCAGCCGATCGTCACCGCGATCCCGCTCCAGTTGCTCGCCTACGAGATCGCGCTGCTGCGGGGGTGCGACGTGGACAAGCCCCGGAACCTGGCGAAGAGCGTGACGCCCCCGTGGCGGTGGGCGCGTCCAACTGCCACGGGGGTGACCCCCGCGGCTCGACTGGCTCGCCCGCGGTCACAGCACGACGGTGCTGTCGGTGAGTTCCGGGTTGGCCGCCGACACCGACCCGAGCAGCGCGTCGATCCGCCGGCGGAGCTTGCTCGGCGGGGTGAACATGCTGTACCGGCCGACCACGCCCCCGGTGCGGTCCACCAGGAACTTGCCGAAGTTCCACTTGATGGCCCGCGTCCCGAAGATGCCGCGGCGCTCGCCCTTGAGGTACTGGTAGAGCAGGTGGGCGTTCGGGCCGTTCACGTCGACCTTGGCGAACATCGGGAACGTCACGTCGTACTTCAGCGAGCAGAACTGCTTGATCTCGGCCTCGGCCGCCGGTTCCTGGTTCATGAACTGGTCGCACGGGAACCCGAGGACGACCAGCCCGCGGTCCTTGAACTCGCGGTGCAGCGCCTCGAGCCCGGCGTACTGCGGGGTGAACCCGCACTTGCTGGCGACGTTCACGATCAGCAGCACCCGGCCCCGGTAGGGGCCGAGCGTCGCCTGGGTGCCGTCGATGGTCGTAACCGGGATGTCGTACAGAACCACGGGTCCCTCCGGGAACGGGCTACTTCCCTTCCTTGCCTTCCTTGGCCGCGCGCTTCAGGTACTTGCCGTCTTCGGTCTGGATGACGATCTGCTCGCCGACGGCGATGAACGACGGCACCTGCACGACGACGCCGGTCTCGAGCGTGGCGGCCTTGGTCTGGGCGGCGGCGGTCGCGCCCTTGATGCCCGGCTCGGTCTCGATCACCTTCAGGGTGACCGTCTGCGGCAGCTCCATCGACAGCGCCTTGCCGTCGTAGAACGTGATCTTCACCGGGTCGTTCTCCCGGAGGAACTTCATCATGTCGCCGACCATGTCGCCGTTGAGGGTGACCGGCTCGAACGTCTCGGCGTCCACGAACACGTAGTCGTCGCCGTCCTTGTACGAGTAGTTGTAGTCCTTCGTGTCCAGGTACACGACGTCCACCTTGTCGTCCGGGTGGACCCGCTCGTCGGTGATGCTGCCGGTGGTCAGGTTCTTGAGCTTCAGGTACAGGATCGCGCGCCAGTTCCCCGGCGTGTTGAGGTCGCGGTCCAGGCAGTACCAGAGCGCCCCGTTCATGTTCAGGACCATGCCCCGCCGGATGTCGATCATCTTCGTTGACGCCACTGGCCGCCTCCCGTTTGGCGGGCACCGGATTCGATGTCCCGCGCAGTGATTGTCTTACCCCTTGTGTTTATCAGATCGGCGACGGACCGTGAAGGGCGGCGCGGCCGCCTCTACAATACCGCCGCACACCCGATCCCGCCGCCAGCCGTTCAGACCCTTCGAGGACCGATCATGTTCGCGCGCCGCCTCTCCGTTCCCCTGTTCGCCTGCGCCCTGATCGGGCTCGCGAGCCTGCCGGCCACGCGGGCCGACGGCCCCGGCGACAACGTGCCCGACAACGTCCGCCCGGTCCCGCCCAAGGGGAGCGAGGTGCCCGAGGCGGTGCGAGAGGAGGTCCGCAAGGGGCTCGCCGAACTCCAGGGGCTCATCAAGGACGCCGGCACGCACGAGTTGCTCGCGGACGTGCAGATCTACGAGAAGGCGGTGCGGTGGGCGCTCGATCACAACGAGGTGTACGACCCGGCCCCGCCCAAGGACAAGAACGCGAAACTGCCGACCCCAGCGGGCACCGTCAAAAAGGTGCTCGCCGCCGGCCTCGAACGTGCGAAGGCGCTCAAGGACGGCAAGACGCCGTGGGCCACGCAGACGGGCGGCGTCCTCCGCGGGTACGTCTCGAAGATCGACGGCAGCGTGCAGCCGTACTGGATGGTGGTCCCGGCCGACTACGACTTCAAGGGCGACAAGAAGCACCGGCTCGACTTCTGGTGGCACGGCCGGTTCGAGAACACCGTCGAGGCCGGGTTCATGGCGAACTCGCCGGGCGACGGCGGCGGCATCATCCCGGCCCCCGGCGCGCTGATCCTGCACCCGTTCGGCCGGTTCAGCAACGCGAACAAGTTCGCCGGCGAGGTGGACACGTTCGAGTGCCTCGAACACGCCAAGAAGCACTACCGCATCGACGAGTCGCGGCTCGTGGCCCGCGGGTTCAGCATGGGCGGCGCGGCGTGCTGGCAGTTCAGCACGCACTTCCCAACGCTGTGGGCCGCCAACGCCCCCGGGGCCGGGTTCAGCGAGACCCCCGAGTTCCTCGACGTGTTCCAGAACGAGAAGGTCGAGCCCGCGTGGTACGAGAAGAAGCTGTGGCGGATGTACAACGCGAGCGACTACGCGGTGAACCTCTTCAACCTCCCGACGGTCGCGTACAGCGGCGAGATCGACAAGCAGAAGCAGGCCGCCGACGTCATGGCCCGCGAGATGAAGAAGGAGGGGCTCGAACTCGTTCACCTGATCGGGCCGAAGACCGGCCACGGCTACGAGAAGGCCGCGAAGGAAGAGCTGAACAAGCGGATCGACGCGATCGTCGCGAAGGGCAAGCCGGCGCTGCCCGAGAAGATTAAGTTCACGACGTTCACGCTCCGGTACAGCCAGTGCGCGTGGGTCACGGTCGAGGGGCTCGCGAAGCACTGGGAGCGCGCCCGCGTCGAGGGCGAGATCAAGGACAGGGCCGCGGTCGTGACGACCGAGGGCGTCTCGGCGCTGACGCTGCGCTTCCCGGCCAGCGTCCCGAACGCGCCCACGAAGGCCGTGATCGACGGCACCGACCTCGCCATCGGCAAGGACGGGCACTTCCGCAAGGGCGGCGACGGGAAGTGGCAGGCGGTGCCGAGCCTCGATACGAACAACCTCCGCAAGCTCTCCGGCCTCCAGGGGCCGATCGACGACGCGTTCATGGACCCGTTCGTGATGGTGTCGCCGACGGGCCGGCCGATGAACTCGAAGACCGCGGAGTGGGCCGAGAAGGAGATGAAGCACGCCGCCGACCACTGGCGGAAGCAGTTCCGCGGCGACGCGCCGATGAAGAAGGACACCGAGGTCACCGAGGACGACATCAAGAACCGCAACCTCGTGCTGTGGGGCGACCCGATGAGCAACGCGGTGCTGGCGAAGATCGCCGCCAAGCTGCCGATCAAGTGGACCGACAAGGGCGTTGTCGTGGGCGACACGACCTACGAGGTCGGCACGCACGTCCCGGTGCTGATCTACCCGAACCCGCTGAACCCGCAGAAGTACGTGGTGCTGAACAGCGGGTTCACGTTCCGCGAGTACGACTACCTCAACAACGCCCGCCAGGTGTCGAAGATGCCGGACTACGCGGTCCTCGACATCACGACCCCGTCAAACGCGCGTTACCCCGGCAAGGTGGTGCGGGCGGGCTTCTTCGGCGAGCAGTGGGAACTGCTGCCCGACGACGGGAAGTGACCGGGACAAGACTCGAGGGACACGCAGGAGGTGAGCGGCGGGCCGCCACAGAGGGCGGCCCCTACCACGGTTCGCCTCTGTGGTGTAGGCGCCGCCCTGCGTGGCGGCCCGCGTGAGGCGAACGACGCCGACCCTGCAACCCGAACGCTACGACCCCAACGAGCGGCACCACCCGATCTTTGGTCGGGCGGTGCCGCTCGTCTTTTCAGCCCTCCCGCAACCCCCGCAAGTCCGGCTGCCGATCACAGTGATGGGGCTCATTCCCTCCGGCGGCCGCGGCATGCACCTGATCGCTCCCGACGTCCTCGCCGAAGCTCGCGGCCTCACGCAGGCCGCGGCGGGGTCGCTGTGCGTGCTGGGCGTCGCGCTGTGGCTGTTCGGGTGGCGGTGGCACCGGTTCTGGATCGTCGCCGGGGTCACACTTGGGGCCGGGCTGTTCGGGCTGCACGCCGGCCGCTTCGTGGGCGGCCCGCAACTCCTTACCGTAGGCGTGCTGCTCGCCGTTTCCGCCGGGATGCTGGCGCTCGAACTCGCCCGCGTGGTCGCGTTCGCGGTCGCGGGGTGTGCGGCGTGGCTGGGCGCGCTGTGGGTGTTCCCGCAGGCGCAGGAACTATGGGCGGTGTTCCTCTCGGGCGGGCTGTTCGGGCTGATCCTGTACCGCGTCTGGACCATGCTCCTGACGAGCCTCGCCGGCGCGTGGCTCGCCGGGCACACGGGCCTGCTCCTGCTCGAACCGCTCCTCCCGTTGGACGCCGTCGCGTGGGTCGCCGCCCACCAGGCCGCAGTAAACGGCGGCGCGATAGCGAGCGTCGTCCTGGGGGTCTTGCTCCAGGCGCTACTCACCCGTGGCGACAAGGCGTCTGCCGGGTCCGGTGCCGAGAAGACGGGGAAGCCGGCCGAGAAGCCAAAGGAGAAGCAGGACGAGCCGAAGCCGGCCGAGCCGAGGGCCGAGAAGCCGCAGCCGAAGCCGGCCCCGCCGACGAACTGGTGGGACAAGCTCGTCCACCCGCGGAAGGCCGGTTAGGGCGTGCGGGCGGCCGCCACGCGACACAGTCCCCAGGCGTACAGACCCGCGCCCGCCAGGGCGGGCGTCAGGTGCCAGAGGTCGTCGTACCCGATCGCCGGGTGAACGAGGATCGCGGCCCCGAACCCGGCGGCCCCCGCGACGGCCAGCGCTTCCCGCGCGGCCCGCTCCATCGCCGAATTCCACGCAACACCCGCCAACAGGACCCCGCAGCAGCACACCGCCCCGCCGAACCCGGCGCGGTCGTGCGCGATCAGCGGCACGAGCCGCCCACTCAGCGCGTCGAGTTCCTCGCGGGTGACCGCCAGGAACGCGAGGTCTTCCGGGACGAACACCCGCGTCATGCCGACGACGGCGATGGTCGCGCCGCCGCAGACCATTCCCGCGGCGACCAGCAGGAGCGCCACCCGTCCGGAGCACTCCCACGGCGGCCGGACTTGCCGGCTGCCGGCCGCCCAGTTCACGCGGCGGCGCGAGAGGCCCAACCCCGCGAGAAACAGCGGCGCGAGGGCGGCCGTCGCCGCGCCGTGCCAGGTGTCGAGGTAGCCGTACCCAAGGTAAGTGAGGAAGCTCGCGAACCCGACGGCCCCACTCGCCGCCGTCACCTGCCACGCCCACCACTCGCCGCGGCTCATCGGCCCGAGCGCGAGCCACACGTACACGACGCCGACGGCAACGAGTGCCCCGCCGAACGCCACGCGGTCGTGAACCATGAAGTGAACGACCCGGCACCCGTGGACCGCACACAGGCTCTGCGGGGTCATTCCGAGGAACGCGACGTCGTGCGGGAGGAACTCGCAGCGGGCCGCGACGAACACGGCGAACGCCCCCGCGAACGCCAGCACCAGGCCGCTCACGGCCAGGAGCGGTCGCCCGTCGCCCACGAGCACCCGGGCCAGGCTCAAGTCGTCCGAGGTGTCGCGCACGCCGCGCCTCCGGGTCCGGTGCCAATACGGACGACCGGCACGCCCTGGCAGTCGAGGTACGGGTCGAGGCGGCGCGCGAGTTCGGGCCAGTTCTGGTGCGGGACGGCCGGGTACAGGTGGTGCTCCAGGTGGTACAGGTGGTCGAGCGCCACGAGCCGGGCGAGGCGGCCCCGGAACCGCCGGGTCTGGAACAGCTCTGTCCCGCCCCGCGGCGAGTGCGGAACGTAAGCGGTGACCACCGGCACGACCCAGGTGCCGAGGTACGCGAGACCGACGTACACCGCGGGCAGGACGGTCCACCCCGCGACCGCAGCGGTCGCCGCCGCTCCCGCGAAGAGTGCGATCGCCCCGGCCTCGGCGAGCAGGCGCGGCCGGTGACGGGGGTACCGCCGGGCGGCCCAGAGCCAGAGGCCGGCGAAGAAGAACGGGCCGCCGCACACGGCCTGCCAAAGCGTTCCGTGCGCGCCGGCCGCCTCGGGGTCGTCGTGCGGGTCGGGGTAGCGGGTGTGGTGGTTCAAGTGGGCGAGTCGGTACGCCCGACCGCTGCGGAGCAGGAGCAACTCGATCGCGGTCAACAACGCGTCGTTCACGCTCCTCGGCAAGCGGTAGCAGCGGTGAACGAGGTCGTGCGAGACGGACCCGTAGGTCACGAAGCTGAGGGCGACCACGCACCCGACCGCCGGGAGCCAGAGCCCGAGCGACGCGAACGCGAAGTACGCTCCGGCGAGCAGGAACGGCAACACTAGCGCTGCAACTACCCGGCCGCGACCCACACGGGTCAGGTCGCGGCCCAGTTCTGCGAGGCTCGGTCGGGGTGGTGTCACGGCGGCCTCCGGTCACAGGCGGTCACTCCGTTACCCGCAAACGGTCGGCCGGATTAACGCGTCAGCTCAGGATGCCGACGTCCTTGTTCTCGAACACGCCGCGCATTAGCTTGCGGTAGATGTGGCCGTTCGGGTCCACGATGCCCTGCGTCTCCTTCACCTTCACACTCGTGTCGGCCAGCCCCGGCGACTCCTCCCAGCCCATCGGCGCCTCGGGCACCTGGCAGAACAGGGCGTGGTCGAAGTTGGCTTTCGCGGGCACCATGCCGTCGTGGATGTGGAGCGTCGGGAGGAACAGGATCTTCTTGTCGTCCCGCGGGAACTCGAACGCCATCGGGTGGACCTTCTGCTCGCCCTTCTCGGGCTTCTTGAGCTTGAACACGGCGAACCCGAAGTCGGCGTACTGCGGGAGCTTGTCCCACACCGCGGCGGGGAGCCGGAACTGCTTGTCGAGCTTCTCGAACGCCTTGACCGACGGCACGAACGACGCGACGTACTTGCCGACCTCGACCACCGCGAGCGGCTTGTCGTCCTTCTTCCCGCGGGTCGGAGTGTCGGAGGCTGTCACGGTGGCCGGGAACGCGGCGTTCACGTCGTCGAAGAACGTCTCGTACTTCTCGAGGTTGATGAACTTGACCGCGTCCTCGGCCGAGTCCTTCGGGGTCGGGATCGGGAGGATCATGGCCAGGTCCTCGCCGGCCTTGAACGTCATGCTGTAGACCAGGAACTGCCGCCCGTCCCGGGACGCGCGGGCGAAGATGTTCGTGTCGGAAACGGACTCGACCTTGCCGGAGAAGCAGCACATACGAGGAACCTCGGTTGGAGACGTGTGACACCCAGATTATCGCGGCCGGCGGAAGGGAGTCAAAGCGCCGTTACTGGGATCAGGTCGGCGACCGGGAGCGTGGCGACCGCGACCCCGTCGAGCACGACCGGAACCGCGTCGCCGGTGCCATAGTCGGTGCGGGTCCGGTACACCGGCGGGTTCGCGGCCGGGTCGGGGTCGGTGTACACCTCGACCCGCCGGTCCGGGATGTTGACGATCCAGTACACCGGGATGCCGGCGCGTGTGTACAAGTTGGCTTTGGGTCCGCGGTCGAGGGCGAGCGACGAGTCCGCGACTTCAACGAGGATGCCGAAGTCGGTGCCGGTCGGGTGCCGGAGGTCGTAGGTCCGGCGGTAGCCGCGGACCAGGACGGCGTCCGGTTCCGGCTCACTGTTCGAGAGGGTGACGGGGAGCTGGGCGCGCACCCGCCACCCCGTCGGCTTGACGCGGTTGAGGTCTTCCGTGAGGCGATCCACGGTCGATCCGTGCGGCGTGTTCTGGGGCAGCTTGTTCACCAGATAGCCGTCGAGGAGTTCGACCCGGTCGTCGGTCGTCAGCGTGTTGTTCCGGATCATCTCGTGGTACTGGTCAACCGTGAGGCGAAAGAACCCCGCGGCCGCGTACAGCGGGCTCGGGCTCGTCGGCGGGCTCTGGGCCGGGGTCATGGTCACCTCCGCCACCAGTTAATCACAACACTCGCGCGTGAGAAAGCCCACCCCGTGGGCGGGGTGGGCTTCGTGCGGCTCAGTCAACTCACTTGTCGCGGACGGTGTCGCCGAGGGCGGCCTGGGCCGCCGCGAGCCGGGCGATGGGCACCCGGAACGGCGAGCAGCTCACGTAGTCCATCCCGATCTTGTGGCAGAACACCACGCTGTCCGGGTCGCCGCCGTGCTCGCCGCATATGCCGATCTTCAGGTGCGAGCCGTGCTTCGCCTTGCGGCTGTCGCGGCCCTTCTGGATGCCCAGCTTCATTAGCTCGCCGACGCCGTTGAAGTCGATCGTCTGGAACGGGTCGATCGGCAGGATCTTGTTGCCCAGGTACGTCGGCATGAAGCCCTTGATGTCGTCCCGACTGAACCCGAACGTCATCTGGGTCAGGTCGTTCGTCCCGAAGCTGAAGAACTCGGCCTCCTCGGCGATCTTGTCCGCGGCCACGCAGGCCCGCGGCAGTTCGATCATCGTGCCGATCTGGTACTCGACCTTCACGCCGTGCTTCTTGATCGCCTCCTCGGCCACCGCGATGGCCTGGGTCTTGAGGATCGAGAGCTCCTCGACCACGCCCACGAGCGGGATCATGATCTCGGGGAACACCTTCTTGCCGGACTTCTGCACCTCGATGGCGGCCTCGATGATGGCCCGCACCTGCATCTCGCCGATTTCCGGGAAGACCAGGGGCAGGCGGCAGCCGCGGAACCCCATCATCGGGTTCATTTCGTGCAGCTCTTCGACCCGCTCGAAGATCTTCTCGACGCTCACGCCGATCTGCTTGGCCACGGCCTCGGCCCCGGCCCGGTTGTCCTTCTGGGGGAGGAACTCGTGCAGCGGCGGGTCGAGCAGGCGGATAGTCACGGGCAGCCCGTCCATCGCCTCGAAGATGCCGACGAAGTCCTTCTTCTGGAAGGGCTCGATCTTGGCGAGCGCCTTCCTGCGCCCCTCGACGCTCTCGGCGAGGATCATCTCCCGCACCGCGGCGATGCGGTCGTCGCCGAAGAACATGTGCTCGGTGCGGCACAGGCCGATGCCCTCGGCACCGAACTCGCGGGCCTTGGTCGCGTCGGCCGGGCTGTCGGCGTTCGTGCGGATCTTCAACTTGCGGCTCTTGTCGGCCCACGTCATCAGCGTGGAGAAGTCGCCGGTCATGCTCGGGTTGATCGTCTCGACCTTGCCGATCATCACGTCGCCGGTGGTGCCGTTGATCGTGATGTAGTCCCCGGCCTTCACCGACTTCCCGGCGATGGTGATCGTCTGGCTCTTCTCGTCGATCTTGACGTCGTCGCACCCGACCACGCACGGCTTGCCCCAGCCGCGGGCGACCACGGCCGCGTGGCTGGCCTTGCCGCCAGTGCTGGTCAGAATGCCCTTGGCGGCGTGCATGCCGGCCACGTCCTCGGGGCTGGTTTCCTTCCGCACGAGGATCAGCTTCACCGCCGGGTCCTTCTCGTGCAGGGCCTTGGCTTCGGCCGAGTCGAGGACGACCATGCCGGTCGCGCCGCCGGGGCTCGCCGCGATCCCCTGGGCGACCGGCTTGACCTTCGACTTCGGGTCGAGCTGCGGCTGCAGCAGGTGGTTGAGCGAGTCCGGGGCGACCCGCTTCACCGCGGTCTTCTCGTCGATCTTCCCTTCCTTGACCATCTCGACGGCGATGCGGACGGCCGCGGTGCCGGTCCGCTTGCCGGTGCGGGTCTGGAGCATGTACAGGACGCCGTCCTGCACCGTGAACTCGATGTCCTGCATCTCCTTGTAGTGCTGCTCGAGCGCCTCGCGGATCTCGCAGAGTTGCTTGTACACCTTCGGCATCTCGTCGTTGAGCTTCGAGATGGGCTCCGGGGTGCGGATGCCGGCGACCACGTCCTCGCCCTGGGCGTTGATGAGGTAGTCGCCGTAGAACACGTTCTCGCCGGTGTTCGGGTCGCGGGTGAACGCGACGCCGGTGCCCGAGCCGGTCCCCATGTTGCCGAAGACCATCGCCTGCACGTTGACCGCCGTGCCCTTCAGCCCGGTGATCCGCTCGATGCGGCGGTACTCGATCGCCTTGTTGCCGTTCCACGAGTTGAACACGGCGTTGATGGCGAGGTAGAGCTGCTTCTTCGGGTCCTGCGGGAAGTCCTCGCCGACGTTCTTCTTGTAGACGGCCTTGTACCGCTTCACAAGTTCCTTGAGGTCGTCGGCGCTCAGGTCGGTGTCGAGCGCGGCCTTCTTCTCGTGCTTGAGCGAGTGGATCTCGTGCTCGAACGCCTCGTGCTCGCACCCCATGGCGGTGCTGCCGAACATGTCGATGAGGCGGCGGTAGCTGTCGTAGGCGAACCGCGGGTTCCCGGTCTTCTTGGCGAGGCCCTCGACGCTCGCGTCGCTGAGGCCGAGGTTCAGGATGGTGTTCATCATCCCGGGCATCGACAGGGCCGCACCCGAGCGCACCGAGACGAGCAACGGGTCGCTGGTGTCGCCGAACTTCTTGCCGAAGGTGGCCTCGACCTTCGCTAGGGCGGCGTCGATCTCGGGGACCGCCGCCTCGGGGATCTTCTTCCCCTGCTCGTAGTAGGCCGCGCACACCTCGGTGGTGATGGTGAACCCGGGAGGAACCGGGATGCCGATCTTGCACATCTCAGCGAGGTTGGCCCCCTTGCCGCCGAGGAGTTCCTTTTGCTTCCCGTCGCCGTCGGCCGTCTTGCCGCCAAAGAAGTAGACGTGCTTCGCGCTCATGTTCACCCGTGTGGATAGGGAGGTACGCCGCAGGGGGGCGGCAACATTCCAAGTTGTTTTTACGGATGTCGGCCGGGTGCGGCAAAGGCGATGGTGCGGAACGAGCGTCGCGCCGGAAATCGCGGCCGGCCCGGGTCAACGGGAGCCTCCCCGGCCCCAACGGTTCCGACGGGGCTCGCTGCCCTGCGTGAACGTCGATCGGTCAGGGCCGCGGCCACGCCGCCCGCCGCGCAGTGGGGCGAGTGCTGCGGGAAACTGCAGTCGGTCCCGCGTCCCCACAAGTCGCCGGATTCCAGGAGCGGGCCGGCCCTGTCGGTCGCGTCCGATGATCGCGCCGAGGCGATCAACTCCAAACGCAGTCACCTCCCCCATCGACTCCTGTGAAGTTCCCGGCACCCGTCGCTGCATAAAAACGATATTAAACTTCCGGGAAACGTTACTAGTTTGCGCTATATTTGAAGCTGTTTCATTCCGTAGGGGGATAAATGGCGAACAAGGTCAAAACAGTGATCGGGGCGCGCCGCGGGTTCACACTCATCGAGTTGCTGGTCGTGATCGCGATCATCGCGGTCCTCATTGGTCTGCTGCTCCCGGCCGTTCAGAAGGTCCGGGCCGCCGCGGCACGCACGAAGTGCCAAAACAATATGAAGCAAGTGGCTCTGGGCCTCCACGTCTACCACGACAGCAAGGGTAGCTTCCCCGCTGCCACCACGGTCATTCCGGCCTTGCCCGAGCTTCCCGCACCGCACACCAAAGGCGGGACGCGACGTGCCCCCTGGCCAGTGCTCGTACTGCCTTACATCGGTCAAGAGTCCCTGTACACGCAGTTCAACACGGCCACCGGAACTTATAACGGTACGTGGACGTTGTTCACGGGCGGCTCCGAGAGAGACAAGCAGTACAATAATCGAGTGACGCAGCTGGAGTGCCCGGCTGACCCCAACAGCACCGAGGTGAACAATCAGTCGAACTACTTCGCGGTTCTCGGCGGTGGGGCGATCCCCGCTGCGCCGTATCCGAAGACCTGTGACAACAGCATCTGTCACCCCGGGAACATTGACAGCCGGCAACGGTGGACCGGGGACAATGGTGTTCTTCACATCAACTCGAGGACCAGGCTCACCGACGTTAACGACGGGACCAGCAACGTGTTTCTGTTGGGCGAGTCCAAGTACATGCAACTGCGGAGCGGCTACGCGAGCTACCACGCGACCTGGGCGAGCGCGCACTACAACGACGGGAACGGATCCTATTACCCCTGTGGTGCGATCGCCGCGAACGCACCGAACGGCAGTTCCTGCAACGTGGCGACCAGTAATTGCATTGGAGTTCAGACGCTCTATTTCGGCAGCCACCACCCCGGCGGGGCGATGTTTGTTATGGTGGACGGGTCGGTGCAGTTCATCCAGAACAATATTCAGCTCAGTATCTTCCGGTCCCTGGGTGCGATGCGAGACGGAGGCACCCTGCCATGATTCGATTGCTCCTCCCGCTCCTGTTTGGGATCGTCGCGCTCGGCTGCGGAAACCCCAATGGCCGGGTTCCGCTCTCCGGGGCCGTTCTGTACAAGGGCAAGCCCATACCCCGTGGGACGATCATGTTCGATCCCGATGAGAGTAAGGGAAACATGTCCGGGTACCAGGGCTCGGCAGACATTGTCGATGGCCGGTACGCGACGCTCAACGACTTCGGGCCGCAAAAGGGTGCCTACATTGCCCGGATCAACGGCTACGACGGGAAGGCGACACCCGAGTTGCCACTTGGTGATGCGCTCTTCACCGAGGCCCGTATTCCCGTCGTGATCGAATCGGGACAGCCCCTCGATCTCGCCGTGCCTGCAACCAACTGAACGCGGAGAGTGCCTTCGCGCGAGACTGCCCTCCGGGTTCGCCGGGGGGTTATCGCTCTCCTCCCGCACTGCTCCGGGTCAGTGACTCCTCCTCGTCACCGCCCCACTCCAATTGAAGTGGTCGGACCGCGGCTCCGGGAGGTCGCGAACTCTCCTGCGCACAAATCTGTTGGTGCGTTGCCGAGTCGGCGCCTTGCATCCGGCGTTCCGCTTCGCTCCGAAAGTTCCCCGGAATCAACATGTCCTGACAAACTCTCCTGACAAACCCATTGAAGACACCCCACTTCGGAATCTCCCGTCCAGGCCCGTGTCTCCGTTTCGTGATCCTCGGGCCCGCCGGGTCCGACCGGCGCAGGGTTTGCAGGTCACCGCCACCGCGCCGAACACCACCGGCGGTTGTGCAAGTGGCCGAGAACCGAACTCGGTTGGTTGCTGGCCCCGAGCCACTCGCGGCCAGCGGATCGCCCTCCCCAACGTGGGGACGGGTCGGTGGGCCCCCGAGGGTGCGTACCCCCGGGCGCTCGCAACGTGTGACACCAGGAAGGACACCAGACATGCGCAAGTTCACCGCTCCCCTTGCCCTCTCCCTCGCGGCCCTCACCGTCCTGTGCGTCTTCGCGGAGACCGCGGACGCGGGGCTCCGCAAGCGGAAGCGCCGCGGCAACGATTGCGACGCGTGCGCCGTGCCCGTCGCCGTCGCCCCGGCGTGCAACACCTGTGGCCCGGCCGGCTACGGGGGCATGCCGATGGCCATGCCGGTCGCGTACGCTCCGGCCCCGTGCGGCGGGTGCCCGCAAGCGTACAACGCGTACCAGGGCGGATACCAGGGTGGGTACCAGACAATGGGTACCCAGATGGGCACCCAAATGGGCACCCAGTCGTTCTACCAGCCGAACAGCGTGACCCCGGCTGGCGGCAACATCCCCGCGGCCAACGTGCCGAACGTCCTGCCGGCCAACGCGACCGAGGTGCGGGTGCGGTTGACCGACACCGCCGCGGAGCCGGCCAGCCTGACCGTTGCCCCGGGCACCACGGTCCGGTTCGTGAACGAGAGCAAGGCCGCGCACACGGTCGCGTCGTCGAAGGGCGACTGGACGTCGAACGAACTGGCCCCGGGCCAGGAGTTCACCGCCACGTTCACGCAGCCCGGCACGTTCGAGTACCACTGCGGCACCACGAAGGACGTCAAGGCGATGAAGGGCACGATCGTCGTGAAGTGACCCGACCCAGTTCCGGCGGCCCCGGGGCGTTTCGGGGGGCACGGTGGCGGGTCGGAGCTTGCCGCAAAACCGCCCGCTCGCGGCCCGCCGGCACCCGCGCTGCACGCCCGTCGGTTCACGGGCCGCCCCGCCCGGCGGCCCGATCCGCCCGCACCCGCACCCAGGAGTTCCGACATGGCGAAGACCCTCACCGACCTCTTCTACGACCAGCTCCAGGACGCCTACAGTGCCGAGACGCAGCTCACCAAAGCGCTGCCCAAGATGGCCTCGGCCGCGGGGGCCCAGGACCTCCGCGCCGGGTTCGAGCAGCACCTCGCGGAAACGAAGAACCAGCTCGAGCGGCTCGAGCGGGTGTTCGAGCAGGTCGGGTGCAAGAACGCGTCGAACACCTGCGAAGCGATGGAGGGGCTGATCGAGGAAGGGGAGGAGATCATGGGCCTGGGGCTCGACGCGGACGCACAGGACGCGGGCCTGATCGCGGCCGCTCAGAAGGTCGAACACTACGAGATCGCCCTGTACGGGACGCTGTGCGCGTTCGCCAAGCAACTCGGCCACGCCGACGCGGCCCGCATCCTCCACGAGACCCTCGAAGAGGAGCGCCGCACCGACGCGAAACTGACGCAGCTCGCCGAACGCGGGATCAACCAGTCGGCCAGGGCCTGAGACCGGATCCAGGAGTCCAACCGTTCGAGGGTGAGGTTCCAGGCGCCAGTCCGCCGCGCCTGGACCTCGAAGCGTTGAAGCGTTGGACTCGAACCACTGGTACCGAACGGACCGGGGGCACGGACGTGGGTCCGCGCCCCCAAAACTTCCATGGCCCCCGACCCGCCACGCGTCACGTGGTCTGGTCGCCGTGGGTGTGACCCGCCGCACCGACCTGCTCGCTCGCCCGGTGGAGCGCCCCGTCGGGGTTGCGGGGCGGTTCGTCGGTCGCCAGGTCGGCGATCCGGGCCGCCGCCAGCTTGTCACCCAGACTCGGGAGGATCTTCGCCACCGTGGTGTTCAGAACCGAAGTGACCCCGACCTTCTTCTCGCGCGTCGGGGTGACGGCCGCGGCGAGGATGGCTCCGGCCACGTCCTTCGGCTCGATCTGCGGGTTGGGCAGCTTCGGCTCCTTGTCCATCTCGTTGAGCGCGTGCTGCGGGAACGGCGTGTCCACCGCGGTCGGCTGGATCAGCGTGACCGCCACCGGCAGCTTGTCCACGTTCTCCACCTCGACCCGCAGCACGTCCACGTACCCCTTGATGGCGTGCTTGCTGGCGACGTACATCGCCATGAGGGGGGACGCGGCGTCGGACACCTCGCTGCCGACGGTGATGAGCGCACCGCCGTTCTGCTTGAGGTGGGGCAGGGCGGCCAGGCACCCGTTCACGGCGCCCCAGAAGTTGACGTCGAACACGCGGCGGGCGTCGGCCTCGGTCCCCTCGTCGGCCCGAGCGTACACGCCGATCCCGGCGTTGTTCACCCAGGTGTCGATCCGCCCGAACCGGGCGACCGCGGCCGCGGCGACGGCGGCCACCTGGGCGCGGTCGGCCACGTCGCACGGAACGGCGATTGCTTTGCCGCCCCCCGCGGTGATAGTGTTCACTACGTCCTGGAGGGTGTGCTCGCTGCGGGCCGCGAGGACGAGGGACGCGCCCTCCTTGGCCGCCGCTTCCGCGGTCGCCAGGCCGATGCCCGACGACGCGCCGGTAATGACCACGACCTGGTCGGAGAGCTTCTTCAACTTGGTTGCCACGACTTCCCCCTGATTGAACCGGGCGAGGTGCCACGGAGGGGGGTGCAAAGTGTGAGCCGCGGGCCGGGCGCCCGGGGATGTCCCGACCCGCAGCTCGCATCAGTCGTCGGTGGCCTTGGCGTTGTCCCCGTGCTGGACGAGGAAGGCGAGTTGTTCGAGCTGGATGGACAGGTCGACGGTGACGAGGCGGACGCCGGGCGGGAGCCGCAACACCACCGGCGCGAAGTTCAAAATGCCGCGGACGCCGGCGGCCGCGAGCACGTCGGCCACGCCCTGGGCGACCTCGCCGGGGACCGTGAGGACCCCGAGTTCGGCCCCGAGTTCGGCGGCCCGCGCGCCGAGCCCGCCGGTCGCCTCGACCGTGAGGTGCTCGACCGCGTGCCCGACCTTCGACGGGTCCGTGTCGAACAGCCCGACGATCTCGAACCCCTGCGTGCGGAACCCCTGGTAGCGGAGCAGCGCGCGGGCCAGGTTGCCGACGCCGATGAGCACGGCCCGCCAGGTGCGGTTGATGCCGAGGGCGGCGCGGATCGCGGTGGCCAGTTCGCGGGCCTCGTACCCGATCCCCCGCTGGCCTAGGTGCCCGAGGGCCGCGAGGTCGCGGCGCACCTGGGCGTCGCTGACCCCCACGGCCGCGGCGATCCGCCCGCTCGACACCTTGCCCCCGTCCGCGGGCCAGTTCGACACGCACCGCAGGTACAGACTCAGGCGGTGCGCGGCCGCGCGGGACAGCCGCGACTCGGGGTTGGCAGACGGCTCACCCAACGGATAACTCCCTGCACGAAGGGCCGGCGCGAATCACGACCAGTTTACCTTGCTTCCGCGGCGCGCACCTTCACTTTTTCGCGGCGGACCAGCCCACCGGAATCGCCACCTCGGCCCCCGCGGGCTCGGCCAGCCGCACCCGCACGGTTGCGGATCCGGCCTGCGCCGCCGCGGCTTCAGTGACCGTGACCCGGACCACGGCGACCGGCCCGGGGCCGGGCGAGAACTTCACGGCCACCCCGGGATGATCGGACTCGGCCCCCGCAACGGCCACCGGCTTTCCGTCGGCGGCGCGGAGTTGCACGAGCGTCGAGACCTCGGTCTGGCCCGCGGCGAATCGCACCGCCACGCTCGCCGGCGCGGCCGCCACCCCGCCCGCGGCCCGCTTCAGCACCCGAACCGGAACGCGCAACTCGGGGTACGCGGGGTCGTCGGTCACGAGCGTGACGACTTCGTCGGTGTGGCCCGCCGGCGCGTCGGCGGCGAGCCGCACGGTGACCTCCTGCGGCTTCCCGGCCGCCCGCGGCGCGACCTCGACCGCGAGGTGCGGGCTCGACGCGCCGGCTTTCAACACCGTCAGCGGCTTCGCGCGGCCGTCGGCGACGGTCACCGTCTGCGCCGCGCCGCCGGTCGTCGAGAACGCCACCTGCGGCGGGCTCACGACCACGTCGCGGCTCAGGGTCGCGGTGATTTCGAGGAGCAACTCGCCGGACTGCGGCGGCGCACCGGGTGCCTCGGTCCTGTACCCGACGGACACCTGCCAGCGGTTCGAGCCGTCGGGTTGGGTGAGCGTGTTGACGTCGATGGTGAGCTGCGCCTTCTCGCCGGGTTGCAGCACCGTGGCGGAGAGGACGCGACGCAGGCACCCGCAACTGGCCTCGACCTTCGTGACGGTGAGCGTGCCGGCCCCGGTGTGGGCCAACTCGAACGTGTGCGCGAGTTGGGGGCCGCCCTTCACGTCGCCCTTCGCGGCCGACGGGGTCGCACACCGGAGCGGAGCAGGGGCAGGGGCGGGCGGGTTCGCGACGCCGGCCGCCAGCACGAGAATGAGCGTGTTCATATAGCCCCGCCGCATACCCCGGCCGGGACCGGGAATCAATCCCGCGTTGAACGGAACGAGCCCCGCGGGGGTCCCGCCGTCCGGGGTCCGGGCCGCGGGGCCAGTTCGCCTTGTCCCGGTCCCCGGCCCCGCGTATACGGTGCCGACCCCGCGGCCGCCCGGAGTTCTCCGGTCGGGCCGCACCGGCAAAGGAATGCCACCACATGCTCTCTCGTCGCACCACCCTCGCGATCTGCACCGTCACGTTCCTTGTCGCCGCCGAACCGCAACCTGTCGAACGCGCCGCCCCCGTTCAGAAGGCCATGGCCGCCGCCCGGCAGTGCCTGAACGTCGGGATGTCGGCCGAGGCGGTGACCGCTCTCGAAGGCGAACTGCCCGCCGCGAACGGGGACAAGGTGTACCTGGCGCTGCTCCGCGAGGCGTACCTCGCCGAACTCTACCGGCT
Organism: Gemmata sp.; assembly: GCF_051859125.1. NCBI lineage: Bacteria > Pseudomonadati > Planctomycetota > Planctomycetia > Gemmatales > Gemmataceae > Gemmata > Gemmata sp. The sequence continues at coordinate 8,835 of NZ_JBHYGG010000307.1, read as the reverse complement.
CGAAAAGGCCGACACCCCGGACGCAACGCGGCTCGGTCAGATTCGACGGAGCATCGCTCTGCTCGGCGGAGCGGCCCGGCCCGCTGTACCACCTGCCCCCGATGCCGCAACGCCCGCCGCGTCGACCCCGGACGCCGCCGAGGCGGTCGCCGCGTTCAAGAAGGGCGACTATGCGGGGGCCGAGAAGCTGTTCGCCAAGCTCGCGAACCCGACCGCCGACCAGAAGTCCGCATGGGCGTACTGCCGCATCAAGCTGGCCGCCGACCGCCTCAACGCCCCCGGCTGCACGCCCGCTTCCGCTGCCGCCGCTCTGGCCGATGCGTCCGAGGCCGTGCTGCTCGTCCCGCACCACCCCGAGTTGCAGAAGATCGGCGAGGCCGTCATCGCCGCCGCGACCGCTCGCCAGAAGAGCGCCGCTCCCGTCGTAGCGGTGGTCGCGGCTGGCGACGCGGTCGAGACCGACAGCTTCGTAGTGCGGTGCGTCGGGAACCGTGAACTGGCTGAGTCGGTCGCGAAGGTCGCCGAGGCGCAGCGGAAGGCGATCTTCGAGCGGTGGAGCGGGCCGCCGGCCGCGGCTTGGGCTCCGAAGTGCGAGATCGTCGTCCACGGGACCGCCGAGGTCTACTCCAAGGCCACCACCCGTCCCGCCGAGAGCACCGGCACCGCCGCCGTCCAGCTCGCCAGCGGCCGCGCCACCAGCCGCCGCATCGACCTGCGGGCCGACGACGGGTCAATCGCCTCGAACGCGCTGCCCCGCGAACTCACCCACGTCGTACTGGCCGACCTGTTCCCGGACCGCCCGCCGCCGAAGTGGGCCGCCGAGGGCATGGCGATCCTCGCCGGCACGCCCGAGGAGGCCGGCCGCTATCTCCGCACGCTCCCGCGGTGCGCCCGCGACGGCGACTGGCACGCCCTGGCCCAGCTCCTCGAAATGAAGGACTTCCCGGCGGAGAAGGTCACCGGGTTCTACTGCCAGAGCGTGTCGCTGACGGACCACCTGATTCGCGCCGCCGGCAACGAGCGGAACTTCACCATCTTTCTGCGGGACACCCACCGCTACGGCACCGCGTCGGCCCTCAAGCGCCAGTACGGGTTCGACTCGCCGCAAGCACTCGAAACCTCGTGGAAGCGCACCGCCCTGGAAACGGCGCGTGGGCAGGCTCCATGAGGTAGTGTCGAGCCACGGGGCTTGCCCCCGTGGTGCTTGGAAGCGCGGACGACCACGGGGGCAAGCCCCGTGGCTCGAAGTCGACTTCTCTTGAGCCACGGGGTTCAACCCCGTGGTGCTGTGCGCTTCAGAAGTCCACGGGGGCAAGCCCCGTGGCTCGAAAGAAACAACACACTCACTTCTTCGGCGCTTCAAGAATCCGCAGCGGCGTCGAGAGCGTGTAGGTCAGGTCTTCGAGCTGGAACTGCATTTCGACGAGCGTCGCCCGCAGGCCCGCCGCGGGGATGTCCACCTTGCACGCGCCGCTCGCACCCTTCAGGTCGAACCGCCGGTCCTCCCAGAACGACTTGCGGAAGTCGCGGGTGAGTGCGGTCGCCGAGAACACGCGGGCCGCGAGCGGCTTCACGTCGCACAGCAGGCTCACGTCGAGGCTCCCCGCCCCCGGCGGGACGACCATGTCGCAGTTCACCTTCGGCAGCGGCTTGTCGAACACCTGACTGCGGCAGAACGCGCACACGGTCGCGATCGTCCGCAGCGGGAGCTTCTCCTCCTTGCCGTCCTTGTCGCGCTCGCACAGGTGGTGACCGGCGTTCGGGACGTAGAGGATCCACTTGTCGCCCTTCAGCCCGTCCCAGTAGCTGTTCAGCGCGTCGAGCGGCCAGTACGGGTCGTTGGTCCCGCACACGATCAGCTTCGGCATCGTGAGCCGGTCGCGGTACGACCACGGGTCGATGATCTGCCACAGCCGGGCCGCGGCCGCGGTCCGCGGGATCGGCACCAGCTTTCGCTCGGCGTAGTCGCGGATCATCTCGCTCGGCTTACCGAACGCCTTCACCTGGTTGTCCATCTGCACCGCAATGTGGACGCTGTCGAACACCAGCGGCGCGATCGCCTTCACCCGCGGGTCGCCGGTCGCGGCGGTGAGCCACGCGGTCCAGCCCCGCTTGCTCGCGCCGGCGACGACGAAGTCCTTCACCTCGAACTTCCACTCCTGCTTCGCGAACGCCTGCAGCGCGTCCATCCCCCGCACGACGCTCTTGACCATCGGGAACAGGAGCGGCCACGAGCCGTCCTCGGTGTCGAGGTAGCGGACGAACGACTCGGCGATGAGCGCGTCCTCCTTCTTCCCGCCGTAGAGCGGCTGCTTGGGCACGCCGTAGAGGAACGCGACCGGGGCCCGCACCTGCCCGGCGATCATCAGGCCCAGGTCGGCGGCCTTGCCGCCGTCGGGCGCGTCGCCCTCGTTCCACAGTACCATCGTCGCCTGCGGCTTCACGCCCTTCGGCACCATGACGAGGATCTTGTGGTCCCACTTCGTGTCGTGCCACGTCTGCGAGACCATTTCGAGTTCGTAGACCGTGCCGAGGAACCGCTCGGTCGTGCCGACGAGCTTCCACGAGTACGAGGCGTCCGCCTTGCCAACGTAGTCGGTCAACTCGCGGGGAGCATCAGCGGGTTGGGGCGCCGCGGCCGCCGGGCCGGCGAGTGCGGCGAGCAGGAGGGGAGCGAGCAGGCGTGTCACGGGTGAGCCCCCGGCGGAGTCGGTGAAGAAGTCAGGCGCGCGAAGAACCGGCACGTTTCTGCGGCGATCTCGTCCTTGTAGGCCGTGAGCCGGTGGTCGCCGTCCTTGAAGACTCGCAGCTCGATTCCAGGGTACTTCGCGGCCCGGACGAAGTCCAAGCTGTCTTCCACCGGGACGATGTCGTCGGCGAGCCCGTGGAAGATGAGCAGCGGCTTGCCCCACGCCGCTGCGAGATCGTTCGGACGGAACCGGTCCCGTTCTTCAACCAGACCGTAACCCAGCTCGGTTTCCACCCACTCGTTCTTGAACGTGAGGCGGTCGGTGAGCCGCCACTGCTCGCGCTGCTCGGGCGTGAGCCGGTCCCACCGCCGCTGGAGGAACCCGAACGCCGGGGCGAGGAACACGCACCCGGTGACCGATCCCGCGTGAGCCAGGGTGAACCACGATGAGGCGAAACCGCCCATGCTCGACCCGACCAGCCCGAGCCGCGTGCGGCCGCGGTGCGCGAGGAAGTTCCGAACTGCCTGTAGGTCTTCGAGCAGGCCGCTCGCCCGCAGCTCGTGCATGTTCCCCGAGGACCGCCCGTGACCGCGGAAGTCGAACGACAGGAACGCCCACCCGCGGGCCGCGCACTCGGCCCGCAGCGCCGCGGCCTTCTCGCCGCCGCGGAAGCTGCCGAACCCGTGGACCCAGACGACCGCGAAGTCGGCCGCGGAGGTGCCGCCAACGGGCCAGAAGGTGCCCGAGACGGTGCCGCCGGGGACGACGAGAGCGAGGGGTTCCATGCGGTCCTCAAGATTCCACTGTGGCCCGCGGTTTGCACAATGTTGGGCGGGTCCGGACGTCGGAGTATCTCTTGTGCGGGGCGCGGTGCGAGTTATGATAGAGTCGGTTGGTGGCCGTGCGAATCCGACCGATCCGGCACCACGGACCGGCCCCTTCCGCAGACCTCTCCACTCTCGGTTGTACCCCGCCCGTGGCCCCGCGGGCACTCCGACAACCCCGCCGGCCGCAGAGGCAGTCTCGCGGTCGCACCTTACCCGAAGACACCTTCCGGGCGTCTCCCGCGCCTGGGTCACTTCCGTCTGCTGAGGAGGATCGTGCCATGGACTTCCGCCCGCTCGCCGAGGCCGAACGCCGCCAACTGCTCACCGCCCTGCGGGGCAACGCCGACCGCGGTATCGCACTGTTGCTCGACCGCCGGGACACCAGCTTCGCCGGCTCCGCCGACGAACTCCCGGACGAGCAGGTCATGACCGCCGTGAAGTCGGTGCCCAGCCACTACTGACCGAAACGCGGACTGCGGAGTTCGGAACGCGGAAGCGCCGCGACGCCGGCTGTGCCTCTGATTTTGATTCCGCGCTCCGCATTCCGAACTCCGCACACGAGCATGGGCCTTCTCGACACCGAGTCCGGCAAGCGGCGGCTGTTGGCCGTCGAGGTGCCGGCCATTGAAGCGTACAACGAGGGCCGCGACCCGGACTACCGCATCACGGTCGGCCGGGTCGGCGGCATCCTCGTCCTGTCCTACCGACTCAAGCCGTGCCACAACGTGTACCGGCTGGAGACGCGGATGCTCTCAAGCTACCCCGTAGTCCCGCCCGAGACCCGCGTCCTCACGCCGCTGAAGCACTGCCCGCACCTGCTGGAGGGGCAGAGCGTGTGCATGTGGCGGCAGGGCTCGACCCGGGCGAGCAGCCGCTGGGACCCCGCGCAGTTCACCTGCGTGTTCGCCGTCCTCGCCGCGTGGCGGTGGCTGGCGTGCTACGAGATCTGGCACGAGACCGGCGAGTGGCCGCTGCCGGAAGCCAAGTGACGCTCCGAGTTTCGAGTGCAACGCTTCACGTTGCAGACCGAGACTCCGGTGCGGTCGCGCGGGGGTTCAACTCAAAAGGGCGAACTCGAAACTCGAAACCATGTCCCGTGTTATCCAGGTCGGTGCCGGGAGCGGCGGCGTGGTGGTCCTCGACCACCTCGCCCGCGACCCCGGCGTCGCCCGCATCGCGCTCGTCGAGTTCGATGTCTACAAGGCCCACAACGTCTACCGCCACCTGTTCCCTGCGTCCGCCGTCGGCCGGTTGAAGGCCGACCTCGCGGCCGAGTGGGTCCGGGGGTTCCGCACCGATATCGAGGTCGAGACCGTCCCCGCCGACGTGACCGACCCGGCCCGGCAGGACGAGCTGGCGGCGCTGGCGGCAGGGTGCGACGTCGGCGTGTGTGCGGTCGACAACGAACCGGCCAAGTACGCCTTCGACGCCCTGATGCGGGGGGCCGGGAAGCCGTGGACGCTCGGCGAGGTGCTCAGCGGCGGGATCGGCGGGTGGGTCCACCGGTTCGTTCCCGGGGGGCCGTGCTACGGGTGCGTGGCGAGCTACTTGCAGCGGAACGTGGCGGAGGAGGGGGCCGCCCCGCCGCCCGACTACTCGAACCCCGGCGGCCCGATCGTCGAGACGACCGTGCCGGCGAACAAGGCGAGCATCGGGGTGATCGCCTCGCTCCACGCGGTGGCGACGCTGGAGGTGCTCGCGGCCGCCCGCGACACCGCGCGGTCGCCCTCGGAGCCCCCGCACACGTCGGTGCTGATGAGCCTGGCCCGCGTGCCCGGCGTGTTCGATGAGCCGTTCCGGTCCTACCGCTTCCGGGTCCCGCGGGCACCCGGGTGCCTGGTGTGCGGGTCCGCGTCCGTTCCACCGGGGGATCTCGATGTGGCGCTTGGTGAGGCGCTGGACCGACTGGGTTCTTGACGAACTGCTCCCCCTCGTCCGCACCCGCCGGAGCGGCTTCGTCGTCGAGGTCGGGTACGACTCGGGCGGCCGCACGCGAGTCGAGGTGCCCGTGCCGTGGGCGGCCGACGCGGCCGTCGTCGAGGTCGTGCTCCGGCTCCCGGTCGCGGCCCGCCGGAAGGTCGATTTCGCGCTTCAGTTCCCGAACGCCCCGCGGGTCGCGGCGGAGGGGCTCCGGGCCGAGGCCGGCGACCGCTTCCGCATCACCTTTCGGTTCCCCGTGCCGCCGACCAGCGCGATCGCCGAGTTGCAGTGGAAGCACCAGACGGTCGCGCCGGTCCCGGTCTCCGTTCTCACCGCGAACGAGTTCCTCGCCGGGCTGTCCGTGTCCGGGGCGACCGCTACCGTGCGGCTCGGCGAGCAGGCGGTTTCGGTCGCGGCGTTCGTCCCGAACGGGTGCAAGGGGCTCGTCGCGACGGCGGTGCTGGACTCGCTGTACCCGCTGGGCCCGCTCGGCGACCTGGGGCTGGCCATCGAGTTCACCAGCGAGCGGACCGGGCGCACCTTCACGACCCCCGTCCCGCTGACGGCGACCCAGCGGGCCGCCCGGCAGACGCTCGCGGTCGCCGTGTGCCCCCGGGCACCCCGCCGGCCGGGCGGGTGGCTGGTCCGGTGGAGGGCCGGCACCCGCGTCCTCGCCGCGGTGCGGGTCGAGGCGGTCCCCGCCCGGCGGTTCGAACTGGGCGTCCGGCTGCTCGACACCCGGTTCGCCGTCGCCGACGAGACCGGCGCGCTCCGGGTGGTGCGGCAGCCGCCGGCGCTGGGCCAGTACGGCCGCGTCGGGCCGTGCTTCCTGGTCGCCGGGGCCGAGCCCGGGGCCGCGGGGGTGTGCCGGTTCGCCGTGTTCGCCGTCCTCCCGGCCGCCGCGCAGGCGGTCCAACTCCTGGAAGAAGACGTCGTCGTCACCGACGCCCCGACCGTGTTCGCGCCCGGGCTCGTCGAGTCCGTCGATTTGCTGCGGATCTCCGCGTTCGAGCTGCGGCTCAACGGCCGCGTCCTCGGGACGGTGGCGCTCAGCCCGGTCCCGCACGCGACCCTCACCGCCGAGGGCGGGTTCAAGCCCCCGCAGGACTTCGAGTGGTCCGCGGCCGCCGAGGACGACCTGATGAAGCGGCTCGGGCGGCTCGGCGGGTAGGCTTTCCCGGTGCGGGGGGCTATAACGAAGAGCCGTTGGCGGCCGAGACGCCGCCGCACCTCGGAGGAGTTCCTCATGACCACGCGACTCCCTGCCCTCGCGGCCGGGGCCGCCCTGCTGGGCCTGCTCATGCGCACCGACACCGCCCCCGCCGACGAGGGGATGTGGCTGTTCAACAACCCGCCCCGCGCCCAGCTCAAGCAGCACCAGTTCGAGCCCACCGACAAGTGGCTCGACCACCTGCGGCTGTCGAGCGTGCGGTTCAACTCGGGCGGGTCCGGGAGCTTCGTCTCCAAGAACGGGCTGGTGATGACCAACCACCACGTCGCCGCCGGCGACCTGGAGAAGGTGTCCACGCCCGAGAAGAACTACCTCCGCGACGGGTTCATGGCGAAGACCCCCGACGACGAGATCAAGTGCAAGGGGCTGGAGCTGAACGTCCTCACCGGCATCAAGGACGTGACCGCCGAGGTCGAGAAGGCGGTGCCCGCGGGGACCGCCGGGGCCGAGTCGTTCGCGCTGCGGTCGAAGAAGATCGCCGAGCTGGAGAAGGCCGCCGCCGACCCCGAGAAGAACGTCCGGGCCGACGTGGTCACCCTGTACGCCGGTGGCCAGTACCACCTGTACACGTTCAAGAAGTACACCGACATCCGCATCGTGTTCGCGCCCGAGAAGCAGGTCGCGTTCTTCGGCGGCGACCCGGACAACTTCGAGTACCCCCGGTACGACCTCGACGTGTGCTTCTTCCGCGTCTGGGAGAACGGCAAGCCGGTCACGAGCGACAACTACCTGACGTGGAGCCCGAACGGGAGCAAGGACGGCGACCTCGTGTTCGTGTCCGGGCACCCGGGCCGCACGAACCGGGCGAACACGGTCGACGAGCTGAGGTACCTCCGCGACACCGGGTACCCGTACCTGCTCAACCGCCTGAACCGCCTCGAAGTGCTGCTCAACTCGTGGGGCGGGCGCAGCGAGCAGAACATGCAGCGCGCAGAGGAGGAGTTGTTCAGCATTCAAAACAGCCGCAAGGCGCGCATCGGCGGCCTCGCCGGGCTCATGGACCCGGCCCTGATGGGCCGCAAAGTCGCCGAGCAGGACCGGCTCAAGAAGTTCATCGAGTCGAGCACCGACGAGACGGTGAAGGCCGCGAAGAGCGCGTTCGACGCGGTCGCGAAGGCCGAGAAGGTCCGCGCCGAACTCATCAAGGACATGACGGTTCTGGAGAGCGCCGCCGGGTTCAACTCGTCGTCGTTCGGCATCGCCCGCACCCTCGCCCGCGCCGCCGCGGAACTGCCCAAGGACGGCGGCGAGCGGCTCCGCGAGTTCGCCGACGCCCGCATCCCTTCGCTGCGGTTCCAACTGCTCTCCGACGAGCCGATCCACGAGGACCTGGAAACCCTGAAGCTCGCCGACGGGCTCCAGTTCCTGGCCGTCACGCTCGGGCCGGACTCGGACCTCGTGAAGCAGGTGCTCGCCGGCAAGTCGCCGCGGGAGCGGGCCTACGAACTCGTCAGCGGCACCAAGGTCCGCGACCCGAAGTTCCGCGAGAAGGTGTTCGACGCGGTCGTTGCCGCGGCGAAGGACAAGAAGCCCGTGGACCCGGCCCTCCTCAAGGACCCGATGATCGAGCTGGCGCAGCTCGTGGACCCGGCGTCGCGGGCGCTGCGGAAGCGGTTCGAGAACGAGGTGGACGAGCCCAAGCGGCAGGCCCACGCGGCGCTGGCCAAGGCCAAGTTCGCGATGGACGGCGACAAGGTGTACCCGGACGCCACGTTCACGCTGCGGCTCGCGTTCGGCACCGTGAAGGGGTTCAAGGAGGACGGCAAGGAGGTGCCGCCGTACACGACGATCGACGGCCTGTACAAGCGGAGCGCCGAGCAGGGCAACAAGGGGCCGTTCGAGCTGCCGAAGCGGTGGGTCGAGCGGAAGAGCAAGCTCGACCTGAGCACCCCGTTCAACTTCGTCTGCACGGCCGACATCATCGGCGGCAACTCGGGCAGCCCGGTCGTGAACCGCGAGGGCGAGGTGGTCGGCCTCATCTTCGACGGCAACATCCAGTCGCTGGTGCTGGACTTCATCTACGACCAGGAGACGGCCCGCGCCGTGTCCGTCGACAGCCGCGCGATCGTCGAGGCGCTGCGGAAGGTGTACGACGCCAACGACCTCGCCGACGAGTTGACCGGCAAGAAGAAGTGAGCCATCGGCGGTCCCAGGGTTTGCACCCTGG
>NZ_JBHYGG010000306.1:0-31217 GCF_051859125.1 Gemmata sp. | reverse complement strand
GGGGCGTGAGCCCCCCGAGTCCTGGTCGTTCGCAATCACTCGGGGGGCTCACGCCCCCCGCTCGCCGGAACCCCACCCCGAACCGTCACATGCCACCCATCGTTCGCGTCGCCGACCTGGTCAAGAACTACTACATGGGGACGCAGACGGTGAACGTCCTCAAGGGGCTGAACCTCACGTTCGAGGAGGGCGACTTCGTCGCCCTCATGGGCCCGTCCGGGTCGGGCAAGTCCACGCTCCTGAACGTCCTCGGGTGCCTCGACCGGCCCACGTCCGGCGCGTACTACCTCGGCGACGTGAACGTCGCCGAGATGAACGACGACCAGCTCTCCGAGGTCCGCAGCACCTACCTCGGGTTCATCTTCCAGTCGTACAACCTGCTCCCGCAGTACACCGTCGTCGAGAACATCGAGCTGCCGCTGCTGTACCAGGGGATCAAGCTCGACGCGGCGACCAAGGAGCGGTGCGTGAAGCTGGCCGAGATGGTCGGCCTCGGGGACCGGCTGGACCACCGCCCGCTGCAACTGTCCGGCGGCCAGCAGCAGCGGGTCGCCATCGCCCGGAGCCTGGTGAACGACCCGCACCTGATCCTCGGCGACGAGCCGACCGGGAACCTGGACACGAAGACCAGCGTCGAGATCATGCAGATGCTGCGGACGCTGAACCGGGGCGGCAAGACGATCATCATGGTGACGCACGAGAACGACATCGCCGAGTGGGCGCGGCGGGTCGTGCGGCTCCGCGACGGCCGCGTCGAGTCCGACGTCCGCAACGACGCCCGCACCGTGGCGTGAGCCCGCCGGTGCTTCCCGGTGGGGCAGGCGTTCGTGCCGGCCTCGCGAGGCGGCTGGAGGCGGACAGGAATGGCTGCCCCACCAGAGCAGAGCGTGAACAGAACCGCAGGACCGCAGCCGCCATGAACACCTTCTTCGATGAGCCGTCGCAGTCGAACCTGATCGCGGTGGCGGTCGCGGCCCTGGTCGCGGTCGCCCTCGGCGTGCTGGGGGCCGTGCGGGTCCGCCGCAGCGGGGCCGGGGCGAAGCTCCAGCGGAGCGTGGACCTCGCGGTCAAGAGCCTGTGGCTCCACAAGCTCCGGTCGTTCCTGTCGGTCCTCGGCATCATCATCGGCACCAGCTCGGTGATCGCGCTGATGGCGTTCGGCGAGGGGTCCATGCAGGACGCGCTGGAGGACATCCGCCGCCAGGGCGCGACCAACATCATCGTCCGCAGCGTGAAGCCGTCCGACGACTCGGCCACCGCGACCCGGTCGTGGGTCACCACCTACGGGCTGGTGAAGCGGGACCTGGAGCGGATCGACACGATCGGCGACTCGATCGTCCGCGTGGTCCCGCTCCGGGTGTTCCCGACCGAGGCCCGGTTCCTGGAGCGGCTCGTCAACGCCCGGGTCATCGGCACCACGCCCGAGTACGCCGACGTCCACAAGCTCGAGCTGTCCCGCGGGCGGTTCCTGATGCCGACCGACGACCGGGACCGGAAGAACGTGTGCGTGCTCGGGGCCGAGGCGGCCGACAAGTTGTTCCCGTTCGAGGACCCGGTCGGCCGGTCGGTGCTGATGCGCACGTTCGACTTCACCGTGGTCGGCGTGGTCCGCGAGCGGATGCCGACCGGCGGCACCGGCGGGAGCCAGGCGGCCGAGGAGTACAACCGCGACATCTACCTCCCGCTCAACACGACCGTGGCCCGGTTCGGCGAGGTCATCTCGGTCCGCTCGTCCGGGTCCCGGGTGAACGAGAAGGTGCAGTACAACCAGGTGACGATCACCGTGTCGGACATCGACAAGGTGCGGCCCGTGGGCGACTCGATCAAGGCGATCCTGGAGCAGGAGCACGGGGCCAAGCGGGACTGGGCCGTCACCATCCCGCTCGACAAGCTCGAGGAAGCCGAGCGCGCGAAGAACCGGTTCCTCACGCTCATGGCGATGATCGCGTCGATCTCGCTGCTGGTCGGCGGCATCGGGATCATGAACATCATGCTCGCGACCGTGACCGAGCGGACCCGGGAGATCGGCATCCGCCGCGCGCTCGGCGCGAAGCAGAAGGACATCACGCTCCAGTTCCTGGTCGAGGCGGTGGTGCAGACGACGGTCGGCGGGCTGTGCGGCGTGGTGCTCGGGATCGTGATGGTGTTCCTGGTGCCGTTCGTCTGGGGGCTGTTCGCGGCCAACCCGCTGCCCGCGAAGGTCCACGTCCCGGCGATCTTCATGTCGCTGTTCGTGTCGGTCGGCGTCGGGGTGCTGTTCGGGTGGTACCCGGCCCGCCGCGCCGCCCGGCTCGACCCGATCGAGGCGCTGCGGCACGACTGACCGCGTGGACCGTGGGCGTTCCACGGTAAGCGGCGCAAGTTGTCGGGGTTGGGCAGTTATTCCAATGGACGGGGGTGTTCCCCGTCCAGTTCCGCTGGCGAGGCACCCGGTGCAGGGGAAACCCGGCCGGGTGTCTCCCATTCCCGGACTGAGCGAACCATAAGCGCCAGTGTTGAACCGGCGCGCTTCTGGTTTGGAGCCGCGGACGCGGCGGCCGAGGGTAGCCAGGGGTGCTGCGAGCGCAGCGAGCAAACCCCTGGTCCAGAAGCGAAGCCGGGGACGAGGGGGCTCCGCGGGCCCCACACGTTTGACCCGTCACGCTCGTTCGCGTATCCTGAACGTCACCTGTCCGCCGTCCCGCCTCCCGCGGAGCCCGTCCCGCATGAACCGCAACTCGCACTGCCCCGGCCCCAGCCGCCGGGACGTCCTCAAGTTCGGCTCGGTCGCCGTTGCGGCCGCCGCGGCCGGCCCGGCGCTCGCGCACAGGGCCCGCGGCGCGGACCACACCAGTAACGACCCGGCCGTCATCTTCGTGTGGCTCCCGGGCGGCCCGCCGCACCAGGACACGTTCGACATGAAGCCGGACGCGCCGCTGGAGTACCGCGGCGCGTTCCGCCCGATCCAGACGAACGTCCCCGGCGTCCAGATCTGCGAGCACATGCCGCGGCTCGCGGCGGTGACCGACAAGTACAGCATCATCCGGTCGATCGCGCACACGTTCGCGGACCACGGCGGCGGGCACAAGCGGTTCCTCACCGGCCGCGACCCGCTCCAGCCGACCGGGTTCGTCAACGACACGCCGATGGTCGGGTCGATGGCGGCCGAGGTGCTCAAGGGGCGGAAGGCCGCGGTCCCGAACTACGTCAACGTGTGCGACGGCGGCCGCCAGCAAATCGACACGTTCAGCTTCGGGTCGGCGTACCTGGGCCCGCAGTCGCACCCGTTCACCGTGGCCGGCGACCCGGCCGAGGCGAAGTTCGAGGTCCGCGGGCTGTCGCCGGTCGCCGGGGCCGAGGCGAAGATGCCCGACCGGATCGCGCTGCTCAACCAACTCGACCGCCCGCTCAACGGCCCGGACCTGACCAACGGCGCACGCGCCATCGGGCCGCTCCGCGGCCGGGCGCTCGACCTGGTGACGAAGGACTCGGCCCGCACCGCGTTCGACCTGTCGAGGGAGCCCCAAAAGCTCCGCGAGCGGTACGGCATGCACCGCTACGGGCAGCGGGCGCTGATGGCCCGCCGGCTCGTCGAGCACGGCTCGAACTGGGTCACGGTGGTGATGGAGAACGCCACGCCGCCGGGCGAGAAGATGAAGGAGAGCCACAGCTACAACTGGGACTCGCACGCGGTCAACTGCCACATCTTCGAGGACACGCAGTACAAGCTCGGGTTCCTCGACCAGGCGATCTCGGCGCTCATCGAGGACCTGTACGCCCGCGGGCTGAACAAGCGGGTGCTGCTGGTCGTCACCGGCGAGTTCGGCCGCACGCCGAAGGTCGAGTACTCGAAGGGCACGCAGACGAAGGTGACGCAGCCGGGCCGCGACCACTGGCCGCAGGCGCAGAGCGTGCTGGTGAGCGGGGCGTGCAAGACGGGGCTGGTGGTCGGCTCGACCACGTCGAAGGCCGAGGTGCCGAAGGACCGGCCGATGACGCCGAACGACCTGTGGGCGACGGTGTTCACGCACCTGGGCATCGACTACAACGCGACCGCGTTCCTCGACGGCAGCGGCCGCCCCATGCCGATGCTCCCGTTCGGCGACCCGATCCGCGAACTGGCGTGACCACGGGCGACCGGGTTCGATTTTGTTTGGTGGGGCAGGCATTCGTGCCTGCCTCCAGTCGCGTCGGGAGGCAGGCACGAATGCCTGCCCCACCAAGGCAATGTCCACGCGATCCGATCCGGTATCAGTCGGCCCGGCTGTGCCGGCCGTGACCTGAGCCTACCACGGTGCTTCGGCCGGCACAGCCGGCCCTACGCCTGAGCCGCGGACACAACGTGAAGCGGGCCGGGGTGTTGCCACCCCGGCCCGGCTCGCGTTTCAGTCGCACGCTGCGGTTACTTCTTGTCGGTCCGCACGTTCGTCTTGCCCTCGGACTCCACCTTCACCTCTTCGTGGCGGACGTCGCCCTCGACCGTCTTGGTGTCCTGCACCTTCCGCTTGCCGACGGTCACCTCTTCCTTCAGCACCGTCTCCTTGGTGACGTGGACCTTCTCCTCCTTGACCGGGATGCGGATCTCCTCGGCCCGGATGCCCCCGGTCGTGGTCGCGCCGGACGCCGGCCGCCGCTCGATCACCACTTCCTCCCGCTCGACCGGGACGGTGATCTGCTTGTGCTCGGTGACGACCTCCTTGCGGACGCCGACCTCGCCGGTCTTCACCGACTCCTTGGTGACGTTCAGCCGCTCCTCGTGGAGCTTGATGGTCCGGTCGAAGGCGTCGCGGACGGCCGGGCGGGCCTGGTCCCAGGCGACCCCCGACTTGGCGTGGGACGACTCCCACCCGGACCGCAGGTCGGGCTCCACCTCGTCGAACCGCCGGCCGGTGTACTTCGACCCGGACTCGATCCCGTACCGGTAGGCCGGCCGGTACGCGTCGGGGTCCGCTTTGGAATCGGACTTCGCGCTGTACTCCCGGAGCCAGTTGTCCTCGGTGGTCGGGTCGATCAACTCGCCGACCCCCTTGCCGGCCAACCCGCCGGCCAACCCGCCGCCGACGATCGCGCCGACCACGGCCCCGATCGGCCCGCCGACCGCCCCGGCCGCCGCCCCGCTCGCCGCTCCGCCGATCAGCGCCCCGATGCCCGTCTCGATCGGGTGCGAGCCCGGCGCGTCGGTGATCGGGTCCGGGTTCCGGCTGCCGTACGGCGGCACGTCGACGGTCTTCTCCGGATCCTTCTTTTTGTCGTTCGCCATGATGTCACTCTCGTCGGTGCGGGCGACTTCGTTCCGGACCAAATAATTAGCACACACGGTGCCAATTTCCTGACCCGGCGGGCCCGAACTTGTCCGGAAATCGCCCGTGACCGCACAGCACGGCGAGATTTCTTGGCGATGTGAGTCTGACCGGCGGGGAGCGTGGACGCCGTTCTGGAGAGGGGCCACCGGCGGGGGGCCGCGCTGGGCGAGCGAGTGCGCGGGCGACCGCCCCTCTCCCGCACGGCGGGCGCGACTCACCCCATGAACTGCTCGAGGAACTTGCGGCTCTGGCGGAGGGCGCGGGTGCGCTCGGCGAGCGAGCCCTCGTAGGCCCGGTCCTCCACCTCGACGCACACCGGCCCCTTGTACCCGGTGTCGGTCAGCGCCGCGAAGAACTCGCCCCACGCCACGTCGCCCAGCCCCGGCAGCTTCGGGACGTGCCACCCCTGTCCCGTCACGCCCACCTGGTAGAGCCGGTCGCGGTCGATCCGCTCGTCCTTCGCGTGGACGTGGACCAGGTGCGGCCCGAACTCCCGCACCGCCCGGCCGCAGTCGACGAACTGCCACACGAGGTGCGACGGGTCGAAGTTCAGCCCCACCGTGCCCGGCGCGACCGCGTCGAACGCGGCGAACAGGTGCCGCCACGTCTGCGGGGTGCAGGCGACGTTCTTCCCGCCCGGCCACTCGTCGTCCGAGAACAGCATCGGGCAGTGCTCGATGCCGATGCGGACCCCGGCGGCCCGCGCCTCCCTCACGATCGGCAGCCACACCTCGGGCACCCGCGCGAGGTTGTCGGCGACGGTCTTCGTGTGGTCGCGGCCGATGAACGTGTTGACGACCGACACGCCGACCCGCGGGGCGGCCCGGATCACCTTGACGAGGTGCTCGCACACCGCGGCCCGGTGCCCCGGGTCGGCGTCGAGCGGGTTCGGGTAGTACCCCAGGCCCGAGATCGCGACCCCGTGCAGCTCGACCAGCCCGCGGACGTGCTCGGCCTGGTCCCCGGTGAAGTCGCTCACGTCGAGGTGGGCGACGCCCGCGTACCGGCGGTCGGCCCGGCCCGGGGGCCAGCACATCAGCTCGACGCACGCGAACCCCTCGTCGGCGGCGAGGGCCAACACTTCTTCGAGCTTCAGATCGCCGAGGATCGCGGACACGAATCCGAGTTGCATCGTCCACCGTTGGGGTTCGGGAGGGGCGGGACCGGCGGCGGTTCGGACGCGGCTTCGTTGTATTGACGCCGCGGGGCGCCGCGGCCCCGCGGGTGTGGAAACGGTGAATTTCTCGGGGTTCTCGCGCGCCGGTCTGATCGGGCGTCCACGGGCCCGGGGCGGGTTCAGGGGCGGCCACAACCGGCTTGTAACTCTGTCCCCGCGGCCCGGAAAAAAATGCTCTCGTCTTGTAAGAACGCACTTGGTACAGTCCCGCGGCTTTGCGAGTACCCCCGGCCCACGGAAGGGCCACGGGAACCGCACGGAGGCACTCCGGTGGCGCGTCCACGTCGGCTGCGGTACAAACTGGTGCTCGGGCTCGGGCTGGTGTTCAGCTGCATCGTGCTGCTGGTCACCGGTGCCCTGTTCGGCATCCGCGCGTACTCCCAGACGATGCGCACCACCGAGCAGAAGATGATGGAACTGCAGCACGTTAGCTACCTCGTCGAGATCCTCAAGGGGCCGGACCAGCAGACGGACACGGCCGCCGAGGTCCGCGAGTTCGAGCAGGCCCTAGCCCTGGCGGGCGAGAAACTCGCCGAATTCCGCGAGGAGAACGCCAGGACCGTTGCCCAGGGGCTCGACCCGGACGGCGGCGACCTGGAGGCCGGGCTCGTCGGCCAACTCGAAGGGCACCTGAGGAACCTCGGCAACGCGATCCGGCAGTGGAACCCGGCCGGGGAGAGCGACGCGACGGTCCCGCTCCGGCTCAGGGCACACGTCAAGCCGCACTACGACGAGGTCCGCCGCTGCACCGATCACCTGCGGCTCGCCCTCATCAAGGACATCCAGGACAGCATCAAGCAGTCGAACAAGGCCATGCACCGGGTGATCTGGGTCGTCCGCTTTGCGATCCTGTGGGCCGTCGTGCTGATGCTGACGCTCATGTACTACTTCCACAAGTGGCTGTTCAACCCGATCCGCGAGATCCAGGCCGGCATCGCCCGGGTCCACCACGGCGACTTCGAGCACCCGATCACCCTGGACCTCGAACCCGAGGACGAGCTCCGGGGGCTGGCCGAGGAGTTCAACGCGATGACCGCCCGGCTCGGCGCGACCTACGCCGACCTGGCCCGGCAGGTGAACGAGCGGAGCCGGCAGCTCGTCCGCAGCGAGCGGATGGTGTCGGTCGGGTTCCTCGCGGCCGGGGTGGCGCACGAGATCAACAACCCGCTCGCGAGCATCCTGTTCTGCTCCGAGGCGCTGGAGCGGCGGCTCAAGGACGTGCTGGCCGAGGCGTCGGCGGCGCTGGGGCACCCCCCGGCCGACGCCGAGGTGATCGCCAACTACCTGGGCATGGTGCAGCGCGAGGCGCTGCGGTGCAAGGACATCACGACCAAGCTCCTCGACTTCAGCCGCACCGGCGAGCGGAAGCGGGAGAGCACCGACATGGGCGCGCTGGTCCGCGGGGTCCTCGAGGTGGCCCGGCACCTGCCCAACTGCCGGGCCAAGAACATCCAGTTCGAGCCCACCGAGTACGTCGTCGCGCAGGTGAACTCGCAGGACCTCAAGAGCGTGATCCTGAACCTGATCGTCAACGCGCTGGACAGCATGGACGACGGCGGCAACCTCGCCATCGGGCTCCGCACCAGCGGGGACGCGGTCGCGCTGTCGTTCACCGACACCGGGTGCGGGATGACCCCGGACGTGCTGGAGAACATCTTCGAGCCGTTCTTCACCAAGAGCCGCACCGGCAAGGGGACGGGCCTGGGGCTGTTCATCAGCCACCAGATCATCGACCAGCACGGCGGGACGATCGAGGCGACGAGCGCCGGCCCGGGGCACGGGAGCACGTTCACCGTGCGGGTGCCGATCCGGGACGCGGGCGCGGGCACCCCGGAGCCGGCCCCCGCGCCGGACGCGGTGGTGCTGCCGTTCCCCGGGGCGCGGGCGGCGTGAGTTCGGATTGCGGAATTCGGAACGCGGAATCATAAGCCGCGGAGTTCGGGCTGGTGAGTTGCGGGTCGGGTCCGGGGCGGCGGCGGTCTTCACCCCGCACCCCGAATCCCGCACTCCGCAATCGAGAATCGGAGATCGCGCTTGGCTACCACTCCCGCACACAACCGGCTGCGCATCCTGTTCGTGGACGACGAGGCCCCGCTCCGCGAGTTCATGCGGACCGAGCTGCCCCGCCTCGGGCACGAGGTGACCGCCTGCGCCGACAGCAAGTCCGGCATCGAGGCGGTGAAGAAGGGGACGTTCGACGCCGCGATCCTCGACATGCGGATGGACCACGACCGGGCCGGACTCCAGGTGCTCGCGGCGCTCAAGCAGGTGTCGCCGGACACCGAGGCCGTCATCATGACCGGGTACGGGAGCACCGACACGGCCGTCGAGGCGCTCCGGCTCGGCGCGTTCGACTACCTCCAGAAGCCGTGCAAGCTCACCGACATCGAGGCGCTGCTGCTCCGCATCCAAGAGAAGCGCCGCCTCAAGCACAAGACCGCGGCCCTCGAGACCCGGGTGCAGGCGATGGAGGGCCCGCCGGGGCTCATCGGCGGCAGCCCGGCGATGCTCCCGGTGCAGCAGTTCATCGACCGGATCGGGCCGACCGACGGCCGGGTGCTCATCACCGGGGAGACCGGCACCGGCAAGGAGGTCGTCGCCCGGAACCTGTTCCAGAGGAGCAAGCGGGCCGACATGCCGTTCGTGCCCGTGAACTGCGGGTCGCTGAACCAGACCCTCGCCGAGAGCCAGTTGTTCGGGCACCGCAAGGGCTCGTTCACCGGGGCCGACCGGGACCACAAGGGGTTCTTCGAGGTCGCCAACGGCGGCACCGTGTTCCTCGACGAACTCGGCGAGCTCGACAGGAACATCCAGGTGAAGCTCCTGCGGTTCCTGGAGTCCGGCGAGATCCAGCGGCTCGGCGACAGCAGCCCGATCATCGTGGACGTGCGGGTGGTGTGCGCCACGCACCGCGACCTGCGGCAGATGATCGCCGACGGCCAGTTCCGCGAGGACCTGCTGTTCCGGCTGAACATGTTCCACGTCCACCTGCCCCCGCTGCGGGACCGCCGCGAGGACATCCCGGAGCTGGCCCGGCACGCGCTGGCCCGGCACGCGAAGCGGCCCGTGGACGCGGTGGCGCACCTGCTCACCCCGCAGGCGCTCCAGATGATGCTGCACTACCACTGGCAGGGGAACGTGCGGGAGCTGGTGAACGCGATGGAGTACGCGTGGATCGTGTCGGGCGGGCAGGCGGTCCTGCCCGAGCACCTCCCGCACGACGTCCGCAACCCGAAGCTCGCGTCGGTGCCGCTGACGGTGCCCGTCGCGGCGCACGCCCCGGCCCACCCGCCCGCGGCCTACGGCGCGCCGACCACGCTGCCGTTCCCGGCGGCCCCCGGGGCGCTCCCCGCGGCCGCCCCCGGGACCGGCGGCAAGTCGCTGGCCGACGTCGAAATGGAGTACATCCTCCAGGTGTACGCGAAGAACGGCATGAACAAACAGGCGACGTCGGTGGAACTGGGGATCAGCCTGAAGACGCTGTACAACAAGCTGCACAAGTACGAGGAAGAGCGCCGCACCCGTGCGGGGTGACGAGGTGAGGTGCCGAGGGCTCACGCACGGGACCGGTCCACTACCCGTGGACCGGTCCCGTGTGCGCTTCTGGAGCCGGGTGTGCCGCCTGTTTCGGGCATCATGGCGAGCGGGGGAGGTGAGTCCCCCGGTAAACCCGCCCACGACTCCACCGGGGGACTCACGTCCCCCGCTCGCCTCGATCCACAGGGGTAGGCCGGCCGGTCGCCGGTCAGGCCCACGTGAGGAGGTCCACGATGGTGGCGGTGAACGTCTGCTGGACCGGCGACGTCACGGTCGCGGTCACCTCGGTCAGCGGGGTCACCTCGGGGAACGGGGCCGGCGTGCCGTTCAGGAAGTCCGGCAGGCCGTCGCCGTCGGCGTCGTAGTTCACCCGGTACACGAACTGCCCGTTGCCGCTCGCGTCGGTCGCCAGGCGGCCGATGGGGACGCCGGCCACGGACACGTCGGCGCTGGCGTTCGGGGCCGCGTTGGTCGCGGTCGCGGTGAACGTCTTGCCGAGGAAGTTCATGCCGTCGGTGGCGAGCGCCACGCTCCCGACCCCGCCGGGGAGCGGGGCCAGGAACGTGAACTCGATGTCGGTCCCGTTGGTGAGCGTGTTGATCCCGCCGCCGCCGGCGAGCAGGTCGCTGCCCGCCTGCCCGTCGATCGCGTCGTTGCCGCCCTGCCCGAGCAGGTAGTCGTCGCCGGCCTGCCCGAAGATCCGGTCGTCGCCGCCGCGGCCCTGAATGTAGTCGTTCCCGCCGCCGCCCAGAATTGTGTCGTCGCCCCCGCCGCCCAGAATTGTGTCGTAGCCGGCCCAGCCCCGCACCTCGGCGGGCACCGTGACGCCCGGCCCGATCACGACGACGTCGTCGCCGGCCTTGGCCCGGATCAGAATGTCCCGCACGCCGGCGAGCGGGAACTGCCGGGCCTCGCCGGTGGAATCGATGGTGACCTGGAGGGCCTCCGGGGAGGCGAGCGTCACGCGGATCTCGTCCGGGCCGGTCGTGCCCTCGACGTCGAGGAACCCGTCGGTGAGGGTGACCGAGGGCAGCGCGCGGCCGCCGAGAGTCTCGATCCGGGGGACGAACGGCGATCGCGAACGCATAGCGCTCCTCGGTCTGGAGGGTGGTAAGGGGCCGGCACCCTCCGTGTGCCCGGATCAGTTCCGATTGTTTCTCACCGACCGGTTCGTTGCAACCCCGGCGGGCCGTCAATATCTTCTGTCGTGCGACGAATTCTCTTCCACAACTCACCCCGTCCCACTGTTCCGGAGGTCGTCGTGCCGGTGATCGAGACTCGCGGGCTCCGCAAGACGTTCGGCCGCCTCCAGGCCCTCAAGGGGGTGACGCTGACGGTCGAGCGGGGCCAGATCTACGGGCTGCTCGGCCAGAACGGCGCGGGCAAGACCACGCTCATCAAGATCCTCCTGGGCATCACCCGGCTCACCGACGGCGACGCCCGGCTGCTCGACGCGCCCGCCGGCACCGCGGCCGTCCGCGCCCGCGTCGGGTACCTGCCCGAGGACCACCAGTTCCCGGGCTACCACTCGGCGCACTCGCTGATGGACTTCTACGGGCAGCTCTACGGCGTGAGCCGCGGCGACCGCCGGCGGAAGATCCCCGCGACCCTCGAACTCGTCGGCATCGCCGGCCGGATGCACTCGAAGATCAAGACGTACTCCAAGGGCATGAAGCAGCGGCTCGGGATCGCCCAGGCGCTGCTCCACGACCCGGACGTGATCTTCCTCGACGAGCCGACCGACGGGGTCGACCCGGTCGGCCGCAAGGAGATCCGGGCGCTCATGGCCACGCTCAAGGAGCGGGGCCACACGATCTTCCTGAACTCGCACCTGCTCGGCGAGGTCGAGCTGATCTGCGACCGGGTCGCGATCCTCCAGCGCGGTGAGTTGATCCGCGAGGGCACGATCGGCGAGCTGACCGCCCAGAAGGGTGTATTCGAGATCGGCCTCGCCCCCGGACAAACATTCCCGCAGGTCGAGGCGAAGGCGCTGGGGTACGCGGTGCGGCCGCTGAACCCGGCCGCGACGCTGTGGGAGGCCGGGCTCGGCGACGGCCAGACCATCGACCCGCTCGTGCGGATGATCGCCGAGAAGGGGCTGGGCCTGCGGCACCTGGTCGAGAAGAAGGTGACGCTCGAAGACGTGTTCATGTCGGTGGTCGAGGGGGCCGAGCCGGGCACCGACCGCCGGGACCGCAAGGCGACCGCCGTGGGAGGGCGCGACCGATGAGGCAGTTCTTTGCGATCCTGAGGGACTCGTTCCGCGAGGCCGTCGACGGGTTCGTGATCTACGCGATGCTCGGCCTGTCGGCCCTGGCGATCGTGATCGTCGGGAGCATGTCGTTCCGGCCGGTCTCGCCCGAGGAGGCGTTCGGGCGGATCGCGCAGCAGCGGTTCAACCTCATCATCCCCGAGCGGGGGGAGGGGCGGACGGTCAGCGGCAGCACCGGTGGGAGCGAGTACAAGGTGAGCGGCGTGGCCCCGGAGGGCCGCGGGCACACGTTCCGGCTCACGGTGACCGCCCAACCGACCCGGGTGGTTCCCGAGGCCCGGGTCGAGGAGAAGGCGGACGGCAAGGGCGAAGCGAGGGCCGAGGACAAGGCCGCGGCCGAGCCGAAGGCCGTGCCGGGGGCCGACTCGTTCCGCGCCGTGGTTGCCCAGTGGGCCGGGAAGGCGGGCGAGGGCGTGGACTTCGGGGCGGGCGGCAAGGGCGGCAAGAAGGGCGGGCGGGCCGTGTTCTCGATGCCCACCGAGCCGACGCCCGAGGAGCAGCGGGCCGTCACCACCGCACTCATGGAAGAGTTCCTGGCCAGCCAGTTCGACGCGCAGGCCGGCATCTCGGCGACCGTCAAGCGGGTGACCGAAGGCGCGGCCGAGCCGACCTACGCCTTCGACGTGGCGACGGCCGGCGGGTCCGGGGTCCGCGGGTGGCCGCACCAGGTGAAGATCTTCTTCGGGGCCGTGAACATCAGCGACGACGCGCCCCTGGGGATGGTGCTGTGGGGGATCGAGGACAAGGTCATCAACGGCCTCGGGGCCGGGGTGGCGCTGCTCATCAGCGTCATCCTGACGGCGTTCTACGTCCCGAACATGATCCGCAAGGGGAGCGTGGACCTGCTGATCTCCAAGCCGATCGGCCGGACCCCGCTGCTCGTGTACAAGTACGTCGGCGGGCTCACGTTCATCTTCCTCGTGTCGGCGTTCACGGTCGGCGGCATGTGGCTCGTGCTGGCCCTGCGGTCCGGGTTCTGGGACCCGACGTTCCTGGTGCTGATCCCGATCCTCACGTTCACGTTCGCGATCCTGTACTCGGTGTCGGTGCTGGTGGGCGTCGCGACCCGGAGCCCGATCGTGGCGATGCTCGCGACGATCGGGGCGATGTTCTTCTTCTGGCTCGTCGGCGTCGGCAAGCAGTTCGTTGAGGAGCGGCGGAACACCGGGGGCGACACGTCGGGCTGGCTCGTCACCGTGATCGACGGGCTCAACGCCGTCCTCCCGCGGTACAAGGACCTGGACACGATCACCAGCAAGCTCATCGCCGAGGGCACGCTGACCCCGGCCGAGATGCGGATGGTCGGGCTCGCGTCGCTCGACTACCCGAGTTGGGGGGTGACGTTCGGGATGTCCTTCGCGTTCATCGCGGTGATGCTCGCGCTGGCGTGCTGGGTGTTCAACCGCCGGGACAGTTGAGCCGCTCGCCCTCCAGTTCGCGGAACCGCTTCTCGTCGATGCGCGCGAAGCGGACCGCGTCGCCGACCCGCAGCGGGAAGAACCCGGCGGCGACGTCCACGATCGTGAGCGGGGTGCGGCCGATCAGGTTCCAGCCGCCCGGCCGCGGGAGCGGGTAGACGCCGGTTTGGCGGCCGGTGAGTCCGACGCTCCCCGGCTCGACCCGCACCCGCGGGCTCGGCAGCCGGCCGACCCCGCACAGATCCGCCGGGAGGTACCCCAGGTACGGGAACCCCGGCACGAACCCGATCGCGTACACGGTGAACGCGGCGGCAGTGTGGAGGCGGATCACGTCGTCGGCCGGCAGGCCGGTGTGCTCGCACACCCGGGGCAGGTCTTGGGCCATCTCGTAACAGACGGGGATGGTGAACGACTTGGGCGAGCGGGGGGCGTGAGCCCCCCGAGTGCCTTGAGAATCAGCAGCCTCGGGGGGCTCACGCCCCCCGCTCGCCATCACCCACGCGCCGACGCGCGCCGCGTCCACCTGATCGGCATCGAAGAACACGCCGACGCTCGCGTAGGCCGGCACCGCGTCGTGCAGCCACGCGGGGGCCGCGGCCCGCACCGCGGCGGCGAGGCGCACGGCGGCGGCCTCGTCGTCGCAGTACGCGAGTACGGCCTGGTCGCCGAGCGGCGCAACACGCATTCGAGACCCCCCGATCGGCGCTCGGAAAATCGGCCGCCCGCGGGTATCGTATCCTGAAACCACCCTCCTCGGCGGGCGTCTTGAGGACGAGAGGACCGAACCTCAGAGGGGCAGAAGACAGGCGAGGTCACCAAGGGCACACCGATACCTGCCCCTCTGTCCTCTGAGCTTCTGCCAACTGGTTCGAATTCGCGATGGGACCGGAACAGCTAGCCGAACTGGTCGACCGCTACGGTGCCCCGCTGGTGCTGTACGCCCGGCAGTGGTGCGACTGCCCCGAGGACGTGGTTCAGACGGCGCTGCTGAAGCTCGTGCGGTCCCGGGTGCCGCCGGACAACCTGGTGCCGTGGTTGTACCGCGTGGTGCGGAACGGCGCGATCGACGCGGGCCGGGCCGCCCGCCGCCGGCACAAGTACGAGGCCGCGGCCGCCGACACCGCCCCGAAGTGGTTCTCGCCCGGGTACGACCCCACCGGCCTCGACGCCCGGGCGGCCGCCGCCGCGCTCGCCGACCTGCCGGCCGAGACCCGCGAGATCATCGTGATGCACCTGTGGGGCGGGCTCACGTTCGAGCAGATCGCCCGGACGATTGGGAGTTCGGCCGCGACGTGCTACCGCCGGTACGCGGCCGGGCTGGACACTCTGAGGACGAAGCTCGGGGCCGACGCCCCCGAGAAAACGACATGAACGACGCCGCACCCACCCCCGACGTGCCGCCCGCCCCCGACCCGCTCGCGGTCGTGCTGGCGAAACTCGACCCGGCCCCGCACGGGTTCGACCGCGACGCGCTGATGTTCTCGGCCGGCCAGGCGTCGAAGCTCAACGCACTGTTCTTCTGGCGCGTCGCGACGGCCGTCGCGCTGACCGCCGCGGCCGCGTTCGCGGCGCTGTACGCCACCCGCCCCGTGAAGATCGAGTACCACGAGCGGCAGGTGGTCGTGGACCCGGGCCGGTAGGGCGGCCGCCGCACACCGCGGTTCGGCCTCACTCCGCGAGGAGGTCGACCAGTTGCTTGAGGTGCTGGATCCCGCCGACCTCGCGGGCCAGGTTCTTGACCTGGGTGACGAGTTCGACCGGGTTCCGCGCGCCGGTGCTCACCGACGACTCCGCGACCCGCGCCCGCTTCTCCTTGCGGCTGGCCTGCTTCTGCTTGCTGCGGACGTAGTACACCATCGTCGGGGACACCTTCACCCCCGCGTCCGCGAGCTGCGAGATCACCTCGCGGGACGTGGCCTTGGGGTTCTTCGCGAACACCCCGCGGACCGCCTCGGACTTGTTGACCGACTTATCGCCCTGCCCGTCGTTGGTCTTGGACATGGTAGCTCCCAGATGTGCGCGCTCAGAAACCGGCAAAGACTCTAAGGTCTTAGTCTATGACTTTCGACCTTAGACGGTTCCGGATTGGCTGCGCACCGGAGCACGCCCCGGCCATTGGGCACGACACTCGCCACTCGAAGCCGTGGGCGTTGCACTGTTGAATCGTGGGCCTCGCGGGGGCCGCCCTCCGTGGCGGCCCCTACGAACCGAGCACTCAAGTACAAGCCGCACTCCGTGGCGGCCCGCCAGCCACCGAGGGTTTCAACCCGGCACCCCGGCGTCAGTAGTTGATCTGGAACTGGGCGCGGAGGACGCCGCCGCGGAAGTTCCGGTACGAGAGCGCCCCGTCGCGGTCGATCGCGCTGACGTTCACCCCGTCCACGATGCTGTACTCCAGGGTGAGTTCCATCTCCCTGCGGAAGTGCCACTCGGTCCCGATGTCCCACTGCGCGTGCGTGCCGTACGGCGCGTTGGGGAGCGACTTGTACCCGCCGCGGTAGTACTGGTACCGGGTGTACGGGATCACGTTGCCGCACCGGCCCGTGTCCCACTTGTACATGACCATCGCGTACCCGCCCTGGAGGGACCGGGTCTCGACCCGGTCCTGGGCCTCGCTGAGCCCCGGCCCGCGGCCCACGTTCCACTCCGACTGGAACCCGAACGGCTGCGGGTACCAGACGAACGTGCCGGCGATCCGCTGGTCCCGGTACCCGCGGTTGCCCCCGGTGCCCTCCGGGGTCTCCGAGTCGCCCCGGCCGCGGATCCGGATGTCCGACCCGGGCACCACGAACATGCCCGTGTACCCCTGGACGCTGGCCTCGACGACCTGCCCGTTGTCGAACTGGTGAGGCCACGTGAGCCGGGCGACGACGTGCGGCTGGAGGTTCTGTTCGAGCGTCGAGAGCCCCTGGCCGTTGTACACCCCCAGCGCGAAGATGCCGTAGTTCCCCGAGCCCTTGAGCCCGCCGTCCACCAGGTCCTTGAGCAGCTTCTGCTTGTCCTTCGGGGTCCAGTAGTAGAACACGCCGAGGTCGCGCTCGTTCAGGCTCACGGCGGTGTTGATGGCGTCGGTCCGGTCGAGCGGGACGCGGTTCTGGCTCGACTGCATGTTTTCAAAGCCGTACGGCACCTTCGACAGGCCGACCCGGAACCGGTTCACCCGGTCCTTGTCCAGGTACACGTCGCCGTAGAAGTCGCGGAGCTGGGAGAAGAACGCCGACGTGCTCACGCCCGGGAGCGTGACCGCGAAGTCGTACTGCGCGTACAGACTCAGGTAGTCGCTGACGTCGCCGAACAGGATGAACCGCGCCCGGCGGACGAAGAAGCCCTCGGCGTTGCCGTTGATCGACCGGTCGGCCGGGAGGTTCGGGTCGGCGCTGCCCTCGGTCTGGTAGAGCGTCCGCCCGTACCGCGGCTGGGCGTACCCGCGGATCGTGTACTTCTCGTACCACGACTTGCCCTTGCCCCCGGGCTTGTGGATCGTATCAAACAGCGACTTCACGCCGTAGTTGTCGTCGCAGTGGAGCCGGTCGTAGAGGCGGGCGTCCCGCCCCGGCGGGCCGGCGGTGCCGCCGGCCGGAGCCCCCGGCGCGGCAGCGGCCGGGGGCGCGGCCTCTTCGCCGAGCAGCGTCGAGAGCGCCGTGCCGGACTCGGTCTCGGCCGCGACGGTCGGCGGGGCCGCGGGCACCGGCGCAACGGGCGCGCTGTCCGGAACGGCCGGGGCCTGCGCCGCCGCCGATCCGCCCGCGATGGCCCACACCAGCACCGCAGCGGCCCCCCAGCCGCCGCGGCGCACGGCCGCAAACACCCTCATGCCAACTCCCCCGAGCCACGTCCGTTTCGCGGCCTGATACCTGTGGGGAATCGGGGTGTCCAGACAGAGAACAGTCGGCGATGATGAAGAACCGGTGATGGTTGTGTGAAACAGCGTGCCGCGGGTTTCCCCACGGCACGCGAACTTCCCAGACGTCCACTTTTCGACCTGGGCCGCGGGGGGCTCACGGCACCGCCCGAAGAGTTCCTCAGCGCTGGGGAGCGGAACTGCGACCGGCGGGGTTGACCCAGGCCGCTCCCCAGCGCTGAGGAACTCTTCGGATAGCGGTGCTGGAACAGCCCTCCCCGGGGCGGAAGCGGGGCAAGATGCCCGGGTGACGCAACATCACCCTGTTGCAGAGCAACGAGCTGGACGGGGACCGGGAAGTTGAGGTGAAGGTACCGCGGGCGGCGTGCCGACGCAATCACCATCACGTGCCGCGCCGTCCCGCGGCACGCCGTGTGCGGTTCCGTCCGCGCTCTGGTGGACACCCGGCCGCCGCAATATGATGGGGGCTTACTCTCCGCACCCTGACGCCGCGGCCAGACGCCCATTCGGGAGAGACCACATGCCCCGCCCCGTCATCGGGATCGCAACGCAGACCCTCCCCGCCTTCACCGGCGAGCGGCAGACGTGCTGGCTCATGGGCCGCAGCTACATCGAGGCCATCCGCGCCGTCGGCGGCGTGCCGTGGCTGATCCCGCTCGTGCCGCACGACACCGAGATGATGGGCGAGATCTTCGAGCGGCTCGACGGGGTGTTCGTCACCGGCGGCGTGGACGTGGACCCGGCCCGGTACGGCGAGCCCAAGTCGCCGCTGTGCGGGGAGACCGACCCGGACCGCGACGCGGTCGAGATCGCACTCTTGCGGCACGCGATGGGCCGCCGGCTGCCGGTGCTGGCCGTGTGCCGCGGGCTCCAGATCCTGAACGTGGCGTGCGGCGGGACGCTGTACCAGGACGTCGCCGCGCAGGTGCCCGCGGCGCTGAAGCACGACCACTTCCCGACCCCCGACAACCCGAGCCGCAAGTACCTGGCGCACGACATCACCGTGAAGGGCGGGTCGCGGCTGGCGCACATCCTGGGCGACGCGGTGGTGCCCGTGAACAGCATGCACCACCAGGCGATCAAGGACCTGGCCCCGGAGCTGGCCGCGACCGCCTACGCCCCGGACGGGATCATCGAGGGGATCGAGGGGACCGGCTCGCAGTTCGTCGTGGCGGTGCAGTGGCACCCCGAAGAGCTGACCGACACGCAGCCCGGCATGGCCCGCCTGTTCGCCGAGTTCGCCGCCGCCGCCGCATAGCGGAGTGAGCGAAGAGGTTTCATCCGCAGATTACGCCGACGGACACAGATTGAAAGTCGGAGATGCGACGCATGGAGCGTCTCGTCCCCACACGGCAAAGCAGGGCATCGCGACGTGTCAGCGGTCTTGCGGGCGTACGGCGACGACTTCGACGTGGACACCTTCCTCTCCACGCGGCCTGTGCTCGATCGAGCGGCGGGGCAGCTCTTCGCCGCCCGCCCGAGCATCTGGTATCCGTCCAGTCCCTGACCGAGTTCGCTGCCGGCTAAAGAAGGGGCGCCGAGCAAGGCTCTGCCGCGCCCCCGCTTTGTTGGTCCCAGGGCTCCGTTTACGGGCCGGCGCGCGGGGGCTCGGCAAGGTACGGGGTCACCGGCGGCCGTTGACCTGAGCGGCGTTCCCCGGCTGGAACGGGCGGAAGTCCGTGTCCGGGGTGATGTTCGTAATGAATCCGGCGAGCACCTCGACGGCCCCCTCGATGTCCGCGAGGCTGCACACCTCGGCCGCCGTGTGCATGTTCCGGTTCGGGATGCCGATGGCGGCGGTCGCCGCCCCGCAGACGGCCTCCTGGACGGCCTTGGCGTCGTTCCCCTCCAGGGCCCCGGTCGGGGACGGCTGGTACCTCACCCCCGCCCGGTCGGCCGCCGCTTTTAGCCCCCGCTCGACCACGATGTTCGTGTTCGGCCCGTGGGAGATGCACGGCCCGCCCCCGATCGTACACCCGGCCTTGGTCTGGCTGCTGGTCGCCGGGTCGTCGAACGCGAAGGTCACGTCCACCGCGATCCCGATCTCCGGGCGCAGGGCCGCGGTGGCCGTGCCCGCGCCCCGCGAGCCGACCTCCTCCTGGACGGTACTCACCGCGAACAGGGCCACGTCGAGGTCGGCGTCGGCGCACCGCCGGAACGCCTCCAAGACGACGAACAGGCCGGCCCGGTTGTCGAGCCCCGGGGCCGTCACCCGGTCGTTCATGAGTTCCACGACCCCGGGCTTGAACGTCACGTAGTCCCCGGGCCGGACGTGCCGCTCGGCGTCCGCCCGGTCGGCCGCGCCGACGTCGATCCACATGCTCCCGGTGGACGGGACGGACTTCGATTGCTGCTGGCTCTGGAGGTGGATCGGGGCCTTCCCGAACACCCCCTCGATCGGCCCGCCGGAGGTGTGAACGACCACCCGGCTGCCGGACACCACGCTCGCGTCGATCCCGCCGACGGGCTCGACCAGGAGGAAGCCGGAGGGGTCGATCTTGACCACCATGAAGCCGATCTGGTCGCAGTGGCCGGCCAGCATCACCCGCCGCGGGGCGTCGGTGTTGAGCCCGAGGATCAGGTTCCCGTGCAGGTCGGTCTCGACCCGGTCGGCCGCGCCGGCCCAGTTGTCGTGGACGACCTGCTGGATCTGGCCCTCGGACCCGGACGGGGCGGGGGTCATCAAGAGTTGGTAGAGGAGGTCTTTGCCGCGCTGATCCACGAGATGGCTCCACAGTCACGAGAGTCATGAGAAAGGAACGGGGGCGGGTTCCCCGACGGAACCCGCCCCTCGGGCTCACGCCTGGTTCCGGGCCCGGTTCTGGTTCTGCTGGTTCTGGTTCTCCTGGTTCTCGTTCTGGTTGTTCTGATTGTTCTGGTTTTCGTTCTGATTGTTCTGATTCTCGTTCTGGTTGTTCCTGTTCTGGTTGTTCCTGTTCTGGTTATTTTGGTTCTGGTTCTCCTGGTTTTCCTGGTTCTGGTTGCGGTTCTTGTTCTCGGCCATGACAAGGCTCCTATTGAGGTTTGGGAGAGATCCGTGCGGGGGTTTGGCCCGCGATGGTGTACGCCCGCATCACGCGCGCCCGACTTCCTGCCGGGGTCGAATCGGCACGTTCTCCCGACCCACATCCGGTCGGCACCCGACACCGGGGCCGAGCGGGTCCGCCACCCCGCATGAAACTGGGAGCCTGGGTGCCACAAATCAGAACCGACTTGCTCGGCAGGAGCGTGCGGCCCATCATGGAGTCAACTCGGGTGCGTGCGGGCGGACCAGGACCCTGAAGGTCCGGCGCCGAAGCGGCCTCGGCTTCCTGTTCTGGCCTTTGTGCTCCTGAAGGTCCTCGCTTCGGGTTCGAGGCACCTGCGCCCGGGGATCGGCGTTCGCGATGCACAATCTCGACTTCAGTTCCTGGCAGGCGGTCGTCACGACGCTGCTCGGTCTCGCGGTGGTCTCTCTCGTGATGGTCGGTATTCGCCTGCTCGTGATGCAGACGGTCCAGCAGCGCCGCCAGCGCGAGAACCGGCAGATCAACGAGCGCCTGCGCACGCTGATCGCCGCGTACAAGACGCTCGGGGGTTCCTTCACCGGCAACCTGGCGGTCGATCCGACGCACCTCCGCGACCTCGTCCGCCGGCAGGCAGCGGAGCCCGCCGGGACCGGCGAGGGCGCCCCGGCATCGGCCGCGTACGATCGCCCGCGGCGCGTCCGCGACGCCGTCGAGGCGGCGCTATCGGACGTGATTTTGCTCGGCACCGAGGAGCAGGTGCGGCTGGCCGCACGGGCGGCGACCGAACTCACCGCGGGCCGCCCGGTCCACACCGATGAACTGGTGGTCTCGCTGCGCGACTTCATCCGCGAGGTGCTCGACCTGGAGCCCGTGCCGCCGACGCTGGCGATCCCGAAGCAGGGGCCGACTCGCCCCGGCGGGGGCGGCGGAGGAAGCGGAGGAAAGGGCAAGGGTGGTGGCGGCGACCGGGCCGGTGCAAAGCAGGACGGCGAAAGTGGGGGCGGGGGCGACGGTGGTGCGGGCGGCGGGGCGGGCCTGGGCGTCGGCCTGTCGCGGGGTGCCGGGGACGACGGACGCGAGGCCGAGTCGAGCCCCGGGCGCGGGTAACGGGGTCCGCCCGGGGGTCGCGGGCCGCGTCGTTGCTCAGACGCGGCCCGCACCAACACATCAGAGAGAACTCGGGGCTCACGCCGCTCGCTGTGGCACTACTTCGCGGCCCGGAACGCGTACAGGAACTTGTCGCTGCGGACGTAAAGGGTGTCGTGCGCGAGGGCCGGGGTGGCACGGACCGGCTCGGCGAGCTTCACCGAATGGACCACGTCCGGCGCGTCCTCGCCCGCGACCACCACGGCGACGGTGCCGTCGAGCCCGGCAAGGTACAGGTGCCCGTTGGCGGCCACCGGCGAGGCGTACACCATCGGCCCGGCCTTCACCCGCTCGCCCTCGTACACGGGCTTGCCGGTCGCGGCGTCGAGGCACGTCATCTGCGGGCCGTCCTTGAACAGGTAGAACCGGTCGCGGTACACGATCGGGCTCGGGACGTACGGGAGCCCCTTGGCGTAGCTCCACGCCAGCTCGGGCTTCGCGCCCGGCTTGAGGGCGACCGCCCGGTTCTCGCCGCCGGCCAGGGCCTTCAGGTTCAGGTCCCACTCCCCGCGGGTGATCTTGCCGTCCTTGTCCGGGTCGTTGTTGTCGAAGAAGTCCTTGAACATTGTCTTCGCCGCGCCGGCCTTCGTGATGTGCCCGAGCTGCTCGTCGCCGGCGGCCTTGAGCATCTCCTCGAACGTCGGCATCTTGAAGTCCGCACCGCCCGGGGCCCAGCCCGAGTACACGAGCGCCCCCTTGTACGCGACGGGCGTCGTGCAGGCGACCGCCGACATCTTGTCGAGCGACCAGAGCTCCTTGCCGGTCTTCAGGTCGTACCCCGTGAGGGTCCGCGCGCCGGGGACCGCGAGCACCTTCGCGTCGCCGTCGGCCCACACGAGCGGCGTGCTGTACGACGTGAACGATTTGCGGTCGGTCTTCCACTTCTGCGACCCGGTCGCCAGATCGACCGCGTACACCGCCGAGTCCTTCGACAGGTCGCGGGCGAGGAGCACGAGGCCGTCGGCGAGGACGGGCGAGACGCCGGTGCCGAACTCGTTGTTCGTCACGGCCGTGGGCAACTCAAACCGCCACAGCTCCTTGCCGGCGAGGTCGTAGCAGATCAGCCCGCACGAGCCGAAGTACGAGACGACAGACTTGCCGTCGCTCGCCGGCGTGGACGCGGCCGGGCTCCCGTGGATCGGGTGGAACGCCTCGATCTGCTTGGCCCCCGCGTCGGCCCGCCACAGTTCCTTGCCGTCGGCGGTCGCGTAGCAGATCGTGAAGAGCTTGTCGCCCTCGAACGCGGTGAGGATCAGCTTGTCGCCGACGACGATCGGGGACGACGCGCCCGGCGGCACGGCGACCTTCCACGCGAGGTTCTCCTTCGGGCCGAACTTCACCGGCGGCTTCTGGTCGTCGGCGACCCCGGACCCGGCCGGCCCGCGGAACTGCGGCCAGTCCCCCGCGGTTGAGGTTGAGAGTGCGAGGCCGAGCGTGACACAGGACAGTGCGAGGCGCATCATGCGAAACTTCTCCGGGGACAAAAACGGGCAGCGTTCGGGTCGCGTGGGAGCGACAGTTGCTCGGGTTGAAGTCGTCGGTAGTTGGCGGGCCGCCACGGAGGGCGGCCCCTACAAACCAAACACGAACGATCTGGTAGGGGCCGCCCTCCGTGGCGGCCGGCGTGGGGCCAACGCTTCAACCGCGCGAGCGATCACGTCACACGCGCTCGATGACTTCGTCGGGCGAGAACCGGGCCTTCACGAGCGCGGCGGCCGGGTCGTCGGGGTGCCGGTAGCCCGCGGCGGCGATGACGACCGACGCGTACCCGCGGGGGGCGAGGCCGAGGACCTCGTCGTACCGCTCGGGCTGGAACCCCTCCATCGGGCACGCGTCGACCCCGGCCATCGCGCACGCCGACAGGAACACCCCCAGCGCGATGTAGCACTGGCGGGCGGCCCAGGCGTGCGCGTCCGGGTCGGTCATCTTCGACAGCGACCCGAGGATCCGCTGCTTGTACGGGTCGAGGGCGGCCGGCGCGAGCCCGCGGACCTCGGCGATCCGGGCGATGTGCCGGTCCACGTCGGCCGGCGTGGGCGGGTTCTTCGCGGCGAACACGACCAGGTGCGAGGCGTCCACGATCTGCGGCTGGTTCCACGAGACCGGGTGCAGCCGCTGCCGCACGACCGGGTCGGTGACGACGACGAACCGCCACGGCTGGAGCCCGTAGGACGACGGCGCCAGCACCGCGGCCTGTTCGAGCTTGGCCCACAGGTCCGGGGCGATCGTGCGGGCCGGGTCGAACTTCTTCGTGGCGTACCGCCACCGCAACTGTTCGAGCACGGCGTCGGGCGGGGTCGCGGGCATGGCGGCGGACTCCTGGGCGACCGGGCGCGACGCGCCCGAGGGGCGGCGACCTACGCGGGGAGGTCGTTCTCGAGGACGATCCGGTACCGGGCCCTGCCGGCGCGGAGGTGCGCGAGCGCCTCGTTCACCTTGGACATCGGGAACGCCTCGGTGACCGGGGCGATCTTGTGCCGGGCGCAGAACGCGAGCATGTCGGCGGTCGTCGCGGGGCTCCCGAGCGGCGACCCGGAGAGCGACCGCTGCGCCATGATCATCGGGAACGCCGGGACCGGGACCGGCTCGCCGACCGCGCCGACGAAGTGGAGCCGCCCGCGGGGGGCGAGGGCGTTGATGTACGCCGGCCAGTTCAGCGCGACGTTCACCGTCACCAGGATCACGTCGAGCGACCCGGCGAGCTTCGCCATCTCGGCGTCGTCCCGCGAGTTCACGACCCGGTGCGCGCCGAGCTGCTTCGCCTCGTCGGTCTTCCCGGCCGACGACGAGAACGCGACCACCTCGCACCCCCACTTGTTGGCGAACTGCAGGGCCAGGTGCCCGAGCCCGCCGATGCCGACGACGCCGACCTTGTGCGTGGGCCGCACGTCGAACTGCACGAACGGGTTGAACACGGTGATGCCGCCGCAGAACAGCGGCCCGGCCTTCGCCGGGTCGAGGGCCGGGGGCAGGGGGGTGGCCCACTCTTCGCTGGCCCGCACCTTGTTGGCGAACCCGCCGTGCCGCCCGACGATGGTGGCCTCGGCGGTCGGGCACAGGTTGTGGTCGCCGCTCATGCACTGGCGGCAGTGCATGCAACTCTTCGAGTACCACCCGAGGCCGACGCGGTCGCCGACCTTCACCGTCCGGACCCGGCTCCCGGCGGCCGCGACCGTGCCGACGACCTCGTGCCCCGGGACGAACGGGTACCCGGTCATGCCCCAGTCGTTGTCCAGCATCGACAGGTCGGAGTGGCACACGCCGCAGTGGCTCACGGCGATCTCGACCTGCTCGTCGCCGAGCGGCCCCGGCTCGTACTCGAACGGCTTCAGCTCGCCCTTCGGGGCGGTGGCGGCGTAGGCGCGGATCGGCATCGGGCACCTCCTGGCGACGTGTTCATGACCTATACCTAGCGACCCCCGCAGCCCTTTCACCGTGGGCGACCACGCGTGGCGGTGAAGATTCGGAGTGTGTTACATTCTGGCAGCGGGTGTACGGCCCGACCGACACGCTCGCGCTCCCCGAGGTGCTCCCGGGGTTCGCGGTCGAGGTGCGGAAGTTCTTCGAGTGACCCCACTACGCTGATTGCATGTCGCGCACCCCCGGGGTACCTTTCCCTCAACCCCCGGGAGACCAGCAATGCCCGACCTGGCCGACGGCGAAACGACCGAGATGAAGGGGTCCGGGAAGAACCCGTACCGCATCAAGAACGTCGGCGGCGTGTACTCCTGCACCTGCCCCGCGTGGTGCAACCAGTCGCTGCCCAGCAACGCGCGGACCTGCAAGCACATCCGCAAGCTCCGCGGCGACGCGGCCGAGGAGACGCGCCTCGCCACCGCCGGGCCGCTCGCCCCGCTCAAGCCGGCCGGGTCCGAGGAGGTCAAGGAGCTGCCCATCCTCCTCGCCAACGTCTGGACTGACGACCACGACCCGACCGGGTGGTGGATGAGCGAGAAGCTCGACGGCGTCCGGGCGTACTGGGACGGCAAGCAGTTCCTCTCGCGCCGCAACAACATCTACCACGCCCCCGACTGGTTCACCGCCGGGCTCCCGAACCACCCGCTCGACGGCGAACTGTGGTTCGCCCGCGGGCAGTTCCAACCGGCCAGCGACATCGCCCGAAGCCAGGGCACGCCCGACCGCTGGAAGGGGCTCAAGTACCTCGTGTTCGACGCGCCCGACGCCACGGGGCCGTTCGAGGACCGGCTCAAGTTCCTCCAGGACGGCGTCGGCAAGTGGAAGAACGGCTACACCACGCTACACGACCACGCGGCCTGCACCGGGCTCGACCACCTGCTCGCGGAACTGGACCGCGTCGTCGCGCTCGGCGGCGAGGGGCTCATGCTCCGCAAGCCGGAGTCGGAGTACGAGCGGACGCGGTCGGCCACGCTCCTCAAGGTGAAGAAGTTCCTCGACACCGAGGTGACCGTTTCGAGCTACGAGGCGGGCAAGGGCCGGCACAAGGGCCGGGTCGGCGCGCTGTGGGTGCGGCTGAGCAGCGGCAAGGAGTGCAAGGTCGGCACCGGCCTGAAGGACCGGGACCGCGAGAACCCGCCCGCGGTCGGCAGCATCGTCACCGTGAAGTACCAGGAGCTGACGCCTGACGGGGTGCTGCGGTTCCCCGTGTACGTCGGCGTGCGGCCCGACGGCAACCCGAACCAGCCCGCGCCCACGCGCCAGGCGAGCGGGGGGCGTCAGCCCCCCGAGGCGGTCGCACCCGCTCCCGGGGCCGACGCTCCGGGCTCGCCAACGGCACCCGCACCCGCACCGATTCCCGACCCCCAACCCCCGACCCCTGTTTGTGGAGGATCTACGATGGCAGCGACCGCGAAGCGGTACTTCGAGTTCATCGACGGCGACTCGAAGAAGTTCTGGGAGATCTGGATGGACGGTGCCGTGGTGACGACGTGCTGGGGCAAGATCGGCACCGCGGGGCAGACGAAGCCGAAGCCGTTCCCCGACGAGGCGAAGGCGAAGAAGGAGTACGACAAGCTGCTCGCGGAGAAGACCGGCAAGGGCTACAGCGAGAAGCCGCGCCCGGCGTGACAGCGGGGTTGAGGGAGGCTGGCGGGACCGGGCGCACGAGTGGCATCGTGCGCCCGGTTCCGTTTCGGACGACGTCAGGCCCGCTGGACCGGCCCGTGGTCGTCGCAGTGGTCGCCGTGCGGGTGGTGCAGGTGGCCGTCCACCAGGTAGTCGACGTGGTCGCCGTGCGGGACCGCCTCGTGGCCGCACCCCGGCCCGTGGACGTGGTCCTTCGGGTGGCCGCCGCAGTCGTGCGTCGGGGTGCAGGCGGCCGGGTTCGTGCCGTCGACCGACAGGGCGTGCTCCTCGACCCCGGTCGCGGTGACGTGGTGCAGGTGCCCGTCGTGCAGGTAGTCGGTGTGGCCGTCGTGTACGATCGCCGTGTGGCCGCACTTCGGGCCGTGGTCGTGGTCGTGGTCGTGGGGGCCGTGCTGATTCGCCATGCTAGTCGCCTCCGTCTTGGGGAGCCGCCGCCGGCGCCGCGTCCAGTTCACGGGCGTGCGCGAGCGCGTTGTGAATCAGATCGGCGACGTGCCGATCCGCCAGGGCGTAGTAGAGGTGGTTGCCGTCCCGCCGCCGGGCGACCAGCCCCTCGGTGCGGAGGACCCGCAACCGCTGCGACACCGTCGAGATCTTGTCGTCCACGGCGGCCGCGATCTCCGTCACACACATCTCCCCGGCCTTGAGCAGGTCGAGGACGCGGAGCCGCGGGGCGTCCGCCATCGCCCGGAACAGTTGCGCCGCCCGCTCCAACGAGGCCGGCGGTAAGGCCGGCCCCGCTGTCGCGTGGTCGCTCGCTCCGCAAGCCGGAGGGTGTGGTTTCATGATCGGCACCTACTACGCAATTTCAACACTTAATCAAATAGCATAGCTGATCGCGGAGGTCAACCATATTTGCTTGATTTCCCGAGTGTTGAGGGGCGCGATCTGTTGCCGACGACATCGGCCCCGCCCGACGCCTCTGCCAGAACCGAGAGCCCGCTCCGGCGGGGCGGTCGGCGGGCTCGGGTTGCTCCTGGCGACCCAGAGCCCCGGGACTTCGACGACCGGTGCCGGGACCAGGTGCTGACGTGGTTGATCGGGTGGGTGACGCAGGTGGTGGCGATCAGCAAGCTGAAACCGATGCTGGAGGGCCGGCCCGGTGAGGGGTTCACCGGGCCGCCCGCCGCAGCGGCCCGCGTGAGGCGAACACGACAACCGAGCGCCGCTCACGCCGCCTTGCGGAGCGGGTGGGCGAACGACCACTCGTGCCCGAACGGGTCCGTCACCTTGCCGTACCGGTCGCCCCAGAAGGCGTCGGCCGCCGGCATGCTCACGGTCGCGCCGGCCGCCGCGGCCCTCGCGATCGCCGCGTCGCAGTTGTCCACGTCGAGGTGCAGCGTCACCGACGGTCCGCCCGGCTTCGGGGCGCGCGACACGCCGCCGCAGTGCTCGGGGAAGTCGTCGCACAGGAACAGCGATGCATCGCCGATCTTGAGTTCGACGTGCAGCAACCGCACGCCGTCGCCGGCCGTCATCCGGGCCACCTCGACCGCCCCCAGGGCGGTCTTGTAGAACTCCACCGCCTCCGCCGCACCGCTCACGACCAGGTGCGGGACCAGCCCGTGCTTCTCGCGCTTCGCCATGTCGAGCCCCCTTTCCCCCTCCGAACAACTCACCCCCGCTTGATACCCGACGCGCGCCGGCCGCGCAAGGTCCGTTGCCGCAATTTCGATGATCCTGCGTTCACTACTCATCGGTCGGGGGAACCGGCGGGCGTGAACCTTTCCGTGCGGGCGGCTGTCCGGGTGGGAGGTGCCGTCATGACTCCGATCCGCAAGTACCCGCGAACGCAGCACCTCGTCGGCTCGGGGCTCCAGCCCGGCGACGAGGACCTCGACGCCGTCCCGATGGCGGCGCTGGTCGGCCGGCACGTCGTCGTCGAAGAGAAAATGGACGGCGCGAACTGCGGGGCGAGCTTCGGCCCGGACCTCGCCCTCGTGCTCCAGTCGCGCGGGCACTACCTTCAGGGTGGGCCGCGGGAGAAGCAGTTCGCCCTGTTCAAGCAGTGGGCCGCCGCGCTCGCCGACCGGCTCCTCGACCGGCTCGAAGCGCGGTACGTCATGTACGGCGAGTGGCTGTACGCGAAGCACTCGGTCTACTACGACGCGCTGCCGCACTACTTCATGGAGTTCGACGCCCTCGACACGGTCACCGGCGCGTTCCTCGACACGCCGCGGCGCGCCGAGTTGCTCGCGGGGCTGCCGGTGACGCCGGTGAAGGTGCTGTACGCGGGCGAGTTCCCCGGCGAGGCCGCGCTGCGGGCGCTGATCGGCCCGTCGCACTTCATCACCGCCGACGCGCCGACGCGCTTCCGCGAGGAGGTCGCGCGGCTGGACTGGGACGTGGAGCGGGCCGTGAGGCAGACCGACCTGAGCGGCCAGATGGAGGGGCTGTACGTGAAGGTGGAGGAGGGCGGGGCGGTCACCGAGCGGTACAAGTTCGTGCGGCCCGAGTTCCTTCAAACCGTGACCGCCGACGGCCACTGGCAGGACCGCCCGCTCGTCCCCAACCGCCTCGCCGACGGAGCGGAACTGTTCGGGGAGTGAATTGGCGGGCGTCTTTCAGAGTAGGAGACTCGCTCCGCGAGTCGCACCCCGGTGCAACGACTGGCACGGGGGCGCATCGAACGGGCGGCCGGTGTCACTGGCGGAGCGAGTGACCTACTTTGGGCCGCGTCACTTCTTCTTGCAGTAGCTGATCGCCAGCAGCGCGAACGCGGTCGCCAGGTCAACTGTTCCCGTCGATCAACGGTGCCCTACCCTCTCCTCTGGTAGCCAGTTGTCCTGCACGAAGTCTGCGAGTGTCGCGTACCACTGGTCGGGTATGCCCATGCTCCGGTTCGGCCCTCGAAGGAACACCAGACCCCAGGGACGATCCGGACCGAACCCCTCGTCGCAGTGTACGACCCCGACGGTGGGGTTCCACGGCAAGCCGTCGAGGACCACCCAGCAGGCGTGCCGCCGGTAGGGCTGGCCGAAGCTCCAGTCGAGTTCGACCGGGTACGGCTCGACTCGGTACTGGCGAATGACGGCTTGGACGGTGGGGTCATGAGCGGCTGTCCGTTCCCGCTCTACGAGATCGATCACGGTGTCCCGGTCCACGGCCAACTCCTCGGGTTGAACGCGACCACCTGGGTCGAGACGTGAACCGGGCTGGGGCTGACCCTACTTCTTGGCCTTGTGGCAGTAGGATATTGCTAAAAGAGCGAACGCGGTCGCGAGCACGGGCACGCCTTCGAGGAAGGCGTTGTTCGCGTTGACCCAGCTCCCGTCGGCCTTCTGGGTCTTCTTGAGCTGGTCGAACAGCTCCTGCCGCCAGTCGTGCTTGGTGCCCTTGGCGTCCGCGAACTCGTCCTCGCCCAACGCGTCCATCGCCTTGGCGAACGTGCCGTAGTAGTAGAACAGGCCGCTGTCCTTCTGGCCCGGGTTCTCGGTCACGCTGTAGTTCTTGCGGACCCAGGCGACGGCGGCCTTCACCCGCGGGTCGTCCTTGCCCACGCCGGCGTACAGGAACGACTTGAGCCCGGCGTAGGTCATCGCGCCCTCGCTCCGGAGCCCGCCCTCGCCGGTCCGCTTCGGGCTGTCGCCCTTGTCCTGGTCCGCGGGGTTGTACACGAACCCGCCCGCGTCGCCCTCGGCGGCCTTGGCCGCGAACGGCTGGTCGTTGAACTCGCTCCTGAGGTTCTGGCACCGGCTCACGTACACCAGCGCCTTCTTGATCGACGGGTCGTCCTTGCTCACCCCGGCGGCCAGCAGCGCCTCGACCATGAAGTGCGTGTTCGACAGGTCCGGCCGGCTCTTCCCGTCGTACCCGACGCCGCCGTGGTCCAGCTTCTTGTCGTCCCCGTCGGTCTGGAGCCCCTTGACGAACTTGACCGCGTTGGCAATGACCTTGTCGTACTTGCCGCCGGCGTTCAGCTCCTTGAACGTCATGAGGGCCAGGTTCGTCATGTAGTTGGCCTGGCCCCGCCCGTACACCCCGCCGTCCTGCTGGACGTTCTTCTCCAGGTACGCGACCCCCTTGGTGACGACCGGGTTGTCGGCCGGGACGCCGTTGCGGAGCAGCGACGACACGACCAGCGCCGTGAGGCCCGGCTCGCCGGCCTTCGCGAAGAAGTCGCCGCCGGGCTGCTGCGCGCCCTTCAGGTAGCCCAGCGCCTTCTCGACCACCGGCTTGATGTCGTCGGGGGTGGGTGCGGCCAGCGCGCGGCACGGGAACGCGGTCGCGGCGCCGGTCGCTGCGGCGGCCTTCATCCAGTCTCGGCGGGTGAGCATCGGCGAACTCCGGGTGTGCGATCGAGGGGCGAGAGAGGTGAGCAACCGGCGTGCCCCGGTGCGGGCACGCGGTACTGCAAGGGTAGCCGCCCGCGTGTCCGCCGGGAATGGACATTCGGTGGCCACGGGTGGGCACCACGTGTTCTGGCGAGCCGGGAGCGTCAGCGACCGGAG
>NZ_JBHYGG010000305.1:0-33101 GCF_051859125.1 Gemmata sp. | reverse complement strand
GGCGCAAGGGCTGGCATCCTACCCACAACCACCGCTATCGTGAAGAACCTCTATTTCATTCGTCCGGAATAAACCACGTTGGAGTGTGTGGCCGGTGGATGCACCGCACCGGACTCACGTGGCGCACCCGCCCCGGACGCACACGGGGGCGTACCGAGCCGCACGCTGAGTGTGGAAGTTGAGAAGTTGAGCGGAAGATCCGCCGGAAGTTCGAAGAATGTCCGCCGGCGGGCTCCCGAGGACCACCGCCATCGTCACAGCACACCGTAGCGGTCGAACACTTCACGCAGGGTGCGCCCGGCCATCAACTCGGCCCGCGAGAGCGACTCCCGCTCGGCCTTGCGGCACGCCCGGTCTGCGACCGCGGGGAGGACGTCGCGCGGGATGACCACAACCCCGTCGAAGTCCGCGAACACCGTGTCCCCGGGCTTCACCAGCACGTCCCCGCACCGGACCGGCACGTCGTAGGCCATCACCCGGCCGCGGCCCATCGAGTCCAGGGGGCGGATGCCTGTGTAGTACACCGGGAACCCGAGGGCGATGGTCTTGAGGCAGTCGCGGATCTGGCTGTCGCACACGCACCCGACCGCCCCGCGGCACTGCGCCGCGGTGGACATCAGCTCGCCCCACGGCGCGTTGGTGCCGGCGAAGTCGGTCGAGTGGACGACCACGTCGCCCGGCGTGAGCGCGTCGACGGCCTCGATCTCCAGCCCGTAGGGGTTCGCTTCGTCGGCGTAGTCGGCCTCCATCCAGCGGATCGTCCGGGCGCGGCCGATGAACCCGCACCGCTCGCGGTCCGGCAGCAGCGGCCGCAGCCGGTGGTGCATCGCCTGCTGGCGGAGGCCCAGTTCGTCGAGGATGTCGCACACGGCGGCCACGTACGACCGCGCGCGCAGCCGCTCCCACAGTTCGGGCTCGTCGGGCGGCGCATCGGGCATGGGTGCTCCTGGTCGGAGGGGGGTCAGCGGACCGTGACGAACTCGTGGTGGTTGAACAGCGCGAGCACGACGCCCCTGCGGCGCCCGCCCGCGTCCGGCGCCCCGGCGGTCAGGAAGCCGACGCACTCGGCCCGCTCGGCCGCCGTCGGGGGCCGGCCGATGACCCGCTCGAACGCGGCGGCGACGAACTTCTCCGGCTCGGTGCCCGCGGCGGCTTCGAGCTGCCGGGCGGCCACTTTGGCCATCTCGGTGCTCAGCGGACTGTTGACCAGCGCCAGCGCCTGTTGCGGCACGACGCTCTCGCGCCGCTGGTAGCACTCGCTCACGCCGGCCGCGTCGAACAGCTTCAGCAGCTCCATCTGCTTCTCGTGCGCGTGGCGGAAGTACAGGCTCCGGCGGTACACCGTCAGCCCGCTGTTGTGGTCGAGGTCCGGGCCGCCGGTCGCGAGGTCCAGCTTCCCGGCGACGGACAGCAGTTGGTCGCGGACCGCTTCCGCTTCGAGCCGCCGCGGGGGCACGCGCCAGAAGTAGAGGTTGTCGCGGTCGGCCGCGAGGTTCCCGGCGTCGGGCGTCGAGTCCTGTCGGTAGGTGCGGCTGGTCACGATCAGCTTGTGCACGTGCTTCATCGACCACTTGTGTTCGACCAACTCGGCGGCGAGCCAGTCGAGCAGCGCCGGGTGCACGGGGCGGCGGCCGTTCTTGCCGAAGTCGAACACGCTGGGCACGATCGGCTGGCCGAAGTGCCGCATCCAGATGTGGTTCACCGCGACGCGGGCCGTGAGCGGGTTCTTCGCGTCGGTGAGCCAGTGTGCGAACGCCAGCCGCCGCCCGGTGCTCGGGGCCGCCCCGCCCGTGACCGCCTTCACCTCCGGGAACGGCACCTTCAGCACGCCGGGCACGCCGGGGGCCATCGGCCGCGACGTGTCCGGGTTGCGCTCGTCGCCGCGGTGGTACAGGTACGTCACCGCGGTGGGGTCCCCGTCGTAGGCGCGGGCCAGCCCGTCCTTCTTGGTGTCCTTCTCGCCCCCCACCGGGTCGAGGCGGACCTTGTGCGGCTCGAACACCGCCCGCACCTGGTAGTACTCGGTCTGCTTGATCGGGTCGTACAGGTGGTCGTGGCACCGGGCGCAGCCGATGGTCAGCCCCTGGAACGCGAGGAACGTGTGGTCGACCACGTCGGTCATCCACTTCTCGCGGCTCGCCTTGAAGTTCCGGGCCAGGTAGCCGGTGGCCCGGAGCACCCGCGGGTCGGTCGGGGCGATCTCGTCGCCGGCGAGCATCTCGTGGACCATCCGGTCGTAGCCGGTGTCGGCGTTCAGGTTCTCGATGATCCAGTCGCGCCACCGCCACACGTGCGGCTGGCTGTCGCGGACGTCGTTGCCGCCGCTCCACCCGGCCCAGTCCGAGTACCGCCACACGTCCATCCAGTGGCGGCCCCAGCGCTCGCCGTACCGGGGCGACGCGAGCAACTCGTCCACCACCTTCTCGTACGCGCCGTTCGAGGCGTCCCCCTCGAACGCCCTCACCTGCGCGGGCGTCGGCGGGAGGCCGATCAGGTCGAAGTACACGCGGCGGAGCAGCGCCGCCTTGCCCGCGTCGGGGCGGGGCGCGAGGTCGTGCTCGCGGTGCCCCTCGGCGATGAACGCGTCGATCGGGTTGGCCGCCCACCCGGCGCCGGCCTTCGGGACCGCGGGCCGCGCCACCGGCTCGAACGGCCGCCACGGGTACGACGCGAGGAACCGCTTGTACTTCGCGACGGTCCTCTCGGCGGCGCGCACCTCCTCGGCGGTCGGCGTGTCCTTCGGGTCGCCGGGGAAGTGCCCGGTGAGTACCTCGATGAGGTTCGACACCCCGTCGCCGTCGGCGTCCTCGGTCGCGACGGCGTCGAACCGGGCCGGCACGTCGAACGGCTTGCCGGCGGCCTTCAGCTCGCCGCGGACCTCTTCGAGGCGCTCGCCGAACGGGTTCCGGGGCTTGTCCGCGTCCGGGCCGGTGTCGCCCGGAACGTGGCACAGCCGACAGTCGTTCGCCCGCGCCGGGAGGTACACCCCCATGTGCGCGGCGAGCGCCTGCTTGTGAACCGGCTTGGCGGTCGCGGCCACCGGTGACAGCAGGACGAGTGCGAGTGCGAGGCCCGAGCGGGTCATGGGGTGCGTCCTGGGGTGTCAACCGATGATGCCGGTGATCGGCTTGCCGAAGTCGATCTCCAGCCGCTTGCGGCCGGGCACCTCGAGCCGCCGCGGGTCGAGCCCGAG
Organism: Gemmata sp.; assembly: GCF_051859125.1. Lineage (NCBI taxonomy): Bacteria > Pseudomonadati > Planctomycetota > Planctomycetia > Gemmatales > Gemmataceae > Gemmata > Gemmata sp. The sequence continues at coordinate 29,908 of NZ_JBHYGG010000305.1, read as the reverse complement.
CTGGTGGAGGACGGTCGCGTGGACGTCGGTCACGTAGTGCCGGTCCTCGACCCCGTGGAAGCCGATCTCGTCGGTCTTGCCGTGGACCACGCCGCCCGTGACGCCGCCGCCGGCGAGCCAGACGCTGAACGCCTGCGGGTGGTGGTCGCGGCCGTCCCCCTCGGCGCCCGGCGAGCGGCCGAACTCGGTGGCCCACACCACCAGCGTGTCCTTCAGCATCCCGCGCTGCTTCAGGTCCTTCAACAGCCCCGCGATGGGCTTGTCGGTCTGCGTCGAGAGCTTCGTGTGGTTGTCCTTGATCTTGGAGTGGGCGTCCCAGTCGCCGCCGCCCCCGCCGCCGTGATACACCTGCACGAACCGGACCCCGCGCTCGACCAGCCGCCGGGCGGTGAGGCAGATCTTGCCGAACGGGGCCGTCTCGGGCCGGTCCATGCCGTACAGCGCGCGGGTCTTCGCCGACTCCTTCTCGAGTTCGAGCGTGTCGGGCACCGCGGTCTGCATCTTGAACGCCAACTCGTAGGACTTGATCCGCGCCTGCAGTTGCGGGTCGTCGGGGTAGTCGATCCCGGACAGGCGGTTCAACTTGCCGATCAGGCCGAACTCCGCGGCCTGCTCCCGCGCGGTCTTCCCGGGGGGCAGTTTGCCGAACGGGAGCGGCGCGGCACCGTCGAGGGTCAGCCGCACCCCGGCGTGTTCCGGGCCGAGGTACGCCGCCCCGTGCGCCCACTCGCCGCCGCAGCAGTCGCCCGGCGGGAGGCCCAGCACGACGTACTCGGGCAGGTTGTCCGTCGCTGCGCCCAGGCCGTAGCACGCCCACGAGCCGATCGTCGGGTGCGCGCCCTCGCGGACGTGCCGCCCGGTGTGGAACTGGAGCATCGCCCCGTGGTCGTTGTCGGTCGTCCACACCGACCGCACGACGGCCAGGTCGTCGGCCATCGCCGCGGTGTGCCGCCACCAGTCGGCCGCGAGCAGCCCGGACTTGCCGTACCGGGCGGTGCCGCAGTTCAGGCCCATCAGCGTCTTGCGGTTGCCGTGCTTCGGGTTCCCCTCCACAACCTCCTTCGTCTCCGACTTAACCGCGTCCGCGAACGGCGTGTCGGCGATGGACTTCCCGGCGTGGGTGTTGAGCGCCGGCTTCGGGTCCCAGCTCTCGAGGTGGGAGACCCCGCCGCACAGGAAGATCCAGATGACGTTCTTGGCCTTCGGCGGGTGGTGCGGGCCGCTCTCGGTGCCCGTCTCCGGGCCGGCCGCGCGGCCGACCCCGTCCTTGAACAGCATCGCGCCCAGCGCGAGCCCGGTGAACCCGAGGCCGGTGTCGGCGAGGAACGAGCGGCGGGTCGGTCCGTGGCGACTCATGGGTTCTCCCCCGGGCAGTACAGGGTTGCGGTCAGCGCGTACAGCCGGGCGACGCGGACCAGGTCGTCCACGTTCGCCCACTCCGCGGTGGTGTGGGCGCCGCCGGCCGTCGGGCCGTGGGTGACGGCCGGGACCCCGGCGGCCGACCAGAACGAGTTCCCGTCGTCCACGAACGGCTTCCCGCCGATCGGCAGCTTCTCGCCGACCAGGGTGGCGTACGCCGACTGTAACACCCCGACGAACGGGTCGGTCGTGTCCAGCCGGAAGGCGTCGCGCATGAGCCGCGTTTCGACGTCGATGGTCGTTCCCGTTTCGGCCGCGAGACCGGCGCACAGCTCGCGGAACTGCAAGTCCGCGTCTGCGAACCGCGTGCCCGGGAGCCAGCGACGGGTGCCCTCCAGCCGGCAGGTCTGGGGGAATTCGTTGTAGATCGAGCCGCTCTGGATCGTGCCCACGAACGCGCTGGCCGCGCCCGCCAGGGGGTGCGATTCGCGGGAAAGGACGGCGTCGAGGCGGCCCAACCGCGCCACCAGTTTCGCCCCGGCCGCGATCACACCCGGTTCGTTCGGCCGGTTCACCTCGTGGACCGGCGGCCCCGGGCGGCGAACCGTCGCGGACCAGGTGAACCCGCCCCTCCCGATCACCGGCAGGGCGGCGTTGAAGTATTCCGGGATCAGGACCGCGTTCCCGACGATCCCGTCGGCGACGAGGCGGTCGAGTTGGCTCCCGTCGCCCCACGGGGCCTCGTGCAGGTCGTGCGCCGTGAGGAGGATCTCGCCGCCGGCAAGGCCCCCCGCGTCGCGCACCGCCCGCATCGCCTCGACGGCCGCCGCGATCCCGCCCTTCATGTCGGCCGAGCCGCTCCCCGTGAGCCGGTCGCCGGACACCGCGGGGGCCACGAACGGCAGGTGAACGGTGTCGAGGTGGCCGTTGAACTGGAGCGTGCGGCCCGGCCGGGCGGTCGACAGCCGCGCGACGACGGCCGGGGCCGCGGGGTGCCCGGCGGCGTGCCGCTCGACCGCGAACCCGTCCGCCTCCAGCACGGCCGCGAGTTCGTCCGCCGCGGCACCGGCCGCGCCGGTGGGGCTGGGGCGCGCGATCAGCCGCACCGCCGTGTCGAGCAGCCGCTCCGCACGCACCGCGGCGCACGCCGCGGGCAGCGGGTGCGGCCCGCGCCGTCGGGGTTCAGTTCTCATCGATGTGTTGCTCCAGTGCGCGAACGGCCGCGGCCTTCGGCCCCCGCCGGAACGCGGCGAGCAACTCGACGTGGTGCCCGTGCAGCCGGGCCAGGTCGTCGCGGGCCGCGTGCGCCCGGACCGTGTCCCAGAAGTGCGCCCGCATGCGGGTCACGATCGTCTGCCAGATCGCGAGCAGGTCCGGCGAGTCGGCCCGCTCCAGCAGGTGCCGGTGGAACGCGAGGTCGAGGTGCGGCAGGAGCTCCCACTCCTTTTGTCGGCCGGCCCGCTCCATCTGGAACAGCAGGTCGTCCCAGTGCCGGAAGTCGTCCGGCGTCAGCCCGGCGAAGATCTGCTTGAGCGCGTACACCTCGATCGTGCGGCGGATCGGGAGCACCAGCTCGCGGATCGGCTCCGGGGCCGGCGGCGCGACCGTCACCCCGCAGTTCTGCTTCGCGACGAACAGCCCCTCGCTGGTGAGCTGCGACAGTGCCTCGCGGATCGGCCCGCGGCTCACCCCGAACCGCTCGGCGAGCGTCGCCTCGGACACCCGCTCGCCGGTCGGGAGCCGGCCCGCGAACACGTCCTCGCGGAGCCGGTCGGTGATCTGCTCGCGGGTGCTCAAGACTGCTCGCGTGCGGCTCATGAGAGGATCCTCACGAAATCGGTCGGATTCATGTTGACGAGTCTACAGTCTGCAATGTAGATTGTCAACAATCCAAACCGGATTCCGGACGGATCACCTTCTTGGTCCGGAACAGTGGTTGGGCGTCGCCCGTTCATCACGGACCCATGACCCGAGGTTCGTCTGAGCCAACGGTCCGGTGTGCTTGGTCCCCAAATCCCGAGAGGTCGGCATGCGTAGTTCACCCCATCGTCTGGGGCGTGGGTTCACGCTCATCGAGTTGCTGGTGGTCATCGCCATCATCGCGGTCCTGATCGGCCTGCTGCTCCCCGCCGTGCAGAAGGTCCGCGAGGCCGCGGCCCGGATGAGTTGTCAGAACAATTTGAAGCAGATCGGGCTGGCGATCCACAACTACCACGACGCCATGGGTCACCTCCCGGCCAGCCGGTACGGCGACTACTCCGGTTCCTCGGCGTTCGGCGGCTTCAAGTACTCGTCCTCGTCGTGGAGCTTCCTGGCTCTCATCCTCCCGCAGTTGGAGCAGGGCACCATCTACACGGCCGGGAACATCCCGACGTCGAGTTTGAGCGACAGCGCCGGGCGGGCGCAATCGGTCAAGTCGTACCTGTGCCCGAGCGACCAGATGGCCTCGCTGAAGACCTTCGATCAGCGGTCGCGGTACGCCTGGGGCGGCGGGGGGCCGAGCACCACCGTTCTCGTGGGGCTGACCAACTACAAGGGCGTCCTGGGCGGCAACTTCCAGTACGGCGACTACGCCAACAGCACGCCCGCGTTCGTCGACGGCGGCGACGGGTTCTGGGGCGCCGACGGGCTGTTCTCGCTGCACCTGTGGACCGCCCCGGTCCGCCTCGGCTCCATCGGGGACGGGACCAGCAACACGTTCATGGTCGGTGAGGACATCTGGACCCCGGAGTACGCCAACGGCGACCAACCGGGCAACGGGTTCTCGTGGGCCCACTCGGTCGAGGCCACCCTCACGTGCGCGGTCCCGCCGAACACCCTGAAGCGGTCCAACGGCTCGGCCATCAACCTGACGAGCACGGATCAGGCGGACTGGGGCACGTACCACGGGTTCAAGAGCAAGCACACCGGTGGGGTGCAGTTCGTCTACGCGGACGGCTCGGTCCGGTTCGTGCCGAACGCGGTCCCGCTCGGGACGTACCGGGCGCTGGCCAGCTACAACGGCGGCGAAGTCGTGACCGGTGCCCCCTGACGCTCCCGGACCGGACCGCGAGCCGGGCGGGGGTCCGGTCCCCGCCGCTCGGTGTTCCAACCCCTTTGCGAGGTCGTAGGCATGTGTGCTTCCAGGACGGCGTGGGCCCGGGGTCCGGTGCTTCTGGCCCTCGCGGCCGCGGCACTGGCGGCGGGGTGCAAGGGCGAGGAGCCGCTTCCACCGGTGGCGGGCACCGTCACCGTCGACGGCCGGCCGGTCCCGAGAGGGACGGTCACGTTCTACCCCGACGCGTCCAAGGGGAACGCGAGCCCGCACCTGCCGACCGGCATTCTCGAGCCCGACGGGCGGTTCGAAATCTGCCTCCCTGAGGACAAGAAGGGCGCCCCGCCGGGGTGGTACCGGGTCGTCGTGTTCGCCGCGAACGACCCGCAGCCCGGGAAGCCCGTCAAGTTCTTCGTCAACAAGAAGTACACCGACCGCGGCTCCACGCCGCTGTCGGTCGAGGTGGTCGCGAACCCGGAGCCCGGGCGGTACGAACTCAAGCTCGAGAAGTGATTCGGCCCGCCGGCCCCGCCCATTGACCCGGACGCCCCATGCCCGAACCGAACCGACCGACGACCGAGTACCGCTACGAGAAGCTCACCTGGCCGGAGGTCGACGCCGCCGTCGCCCGGGGTCCGGTGTGCGTCCTGCCGGTGGGCAGCATCGAGCAGCACGGCCCGCACCTGCCGCTCGACGTCGACGTGGTGTGCCCGCGGGGCATCGCCGACGGTGCCGGGCGCGAGGTTCCCGGCAAGGTGCTCGTCCTGCCGACCCTGTGGAACGGGTACACGGCCCACGTGATGGACTTCCCCGGCACGCTCAACGCGCACCACGCCACGCTGCTCGAGTCCGTCCTCGATGTGACCCGCAGCCTCGCCTACCACGGGTTCAAGAAGATCCTGCTCCTGAACGGGCACGGGTCGAACTTCCCGGTCCTCGATCTGGCCGCCCGCCGCACCAATCTCGAAACGGACGCCGAGTGCGCGGCGCTGTCGTGGTGGGGCCTCCTGACGGTGGACAAGGCGTTCCTGCCGTCCTGGCGGGAGAGCACGTTCCCCGGCGGGTGCGCCCACGCGTGCGAGCTAGAAACCTCACTGTACATGTACCTCGAAGGTGAGGGCGTTCGCCGGCACCTGATCCGCGACGGGGTCATCAAGTTCAACACGGAGAACAGCCCGTTCCTGTGGCTCGACCTGTTCGCGTCCGGCCCGATGGCGTTCGTCCCGTGGACCAGCGCCTACTCGGACACCGGCGCGTTCGGCGAGCCCGAGAAGGCCACCGCCGAGAAGGGCGAGCGGGCGTACCTCGAGGCCGTCAAGCAACTGGTCGCGCTCGTCTCGTGGTGGAAGGACCGCCCGCGCGACGTCCGGCGCGACCACCACGCGACCCCGCCGACGTTCCCGATGCCGTGGGGCCAGCGGCCGTTCCCGCACCCCAAGGGGGGCCCGCGATGAAAATCACGAACGTCGAAGCGATCGTGTTGCGCCTCCCGCGGGTGAGTGCCGCGGCCGACGGCACGCAGGACACCTGCCTGGTCCGCGTCGACACCGACGCCGGCATCAGCGGGTGGGGCGAGGTCGATTCGTGCCCGGAGGCGGTGAAGGCCGTCATCGACGCCCCGATGTCGCACTCCAACTGCTCCGGGCTGGCCCGCGTGCTGGTCGGGCTCGACCCGCTCGCGATCGAGGTCTGCAACCACCGGCTGCGCGTGGCGACCAACTACTACTCGAGCGGCGGGGTGGCCGTTCACGCGATGGCCGGCGTCGACATGGCCCTGTGGGACATCGCCGGGAAGGCCGTGGGCAAGCCGATCTACCAGCTCCTCGGCGGGCCGTTCCAGACGCGGTTCCGCGCGTACTCGAGCGTCCTGTTCGGCGACACGCCCGCGGCCACCTACGACGCGGCCCGGCGGTGGGTCGACCGCGGGTTCACCGCCGTGAAGTTCGGGTGGGGGCCGATGGGTCAATCGGAGGCGACCGACGTCGCCCTCGTCCGTGAGGCCCGCCGCGGGCTTGGCGGCGCGGATTTGCTGATCGACGCCGGCGAGTGCTTCGACGCCCGCACCGCGATCCGACGGGCGAACCAGTTCGCCGAGTTCCGCCCGTACTGGCTCGAAGAGATGCTCCACCCGGACGACCTCGCGGGGTACCGCCAGCTCTCCGCGGCCAGCCCTACGCCGATCGCCGCCGGGGAGACCGCCGCGCGGGAGGCCGAGTTCCTGCGGATGCTCGACGAGGGCGGGCTCGACTGGATCCAGCCGGACCCGTCGCGGTGTGGGATCTCGACGATGCTCGCGGTCGGCCGCGGCGCGACCGCCCGGCACAAGCGGGTGTGCAACCACACGTTCAAGAGCGGCATCACCATCGCCGCGAGCCTGCACGTGATGGCGGCGCTGCCGTCGGTCGACGTGGTCGAGTTCTGCATGGCCGATTCGCCGCTGCGGCACGACCTGACCCGCGAGCGGTTCGACGTGGTGGACGGGTTCACCACGCTCTCCGACCGGCCCGGCCTCGGGGTGACGGTTGACCTCGATACCGTCGCCAAGTACCGGGTGGCATAAATGGGAGCACCCGAACCCGACCGCCCGACCAACGCGCGGCACGTCACGCTCGCCTACCTCTGCGGCCTCACGCTGGTCCTGTACCTCGACCGGATGTGCATCGGGAAGGCCGCCCCGTTCATCCAGGACGAACTCGGTCTGGCCGACTGGCAGATGGGGTTCGTCCACGCGGCGTTCATGCTCGCCTACGGGCTGTTCGAGGTGGTCACCGGCCACTGGGGCGACCGGTTCGGGTCGCGCCGGGTGCTGATCCGCATCGTCGTGTGGTGGTCGGTCTTCACCGCGCTGACCGGGGCCGCCGCCGGGTTCGCGGCGCTCCTCCTCGTGCGGTTCCTGTTCGGGGCCGGCGAGGCCGGCGCGCTGCCCAACGTGTCGCGGGTGATCGACCACTGGTTCCCTCCCGATGCGCGGGGGCGGGTCCGCGGGCTCGTCCACACCCCCGCGCTCGTCGGGGGGATGGTGGCGCCGCTCGCGACCGCGTACCTCATCGAGTTGCTCGGCTGGCGCTGGGTGTTCGCGGTGTTCGGCGCGCTGGGGGTCGTGTGGGCGGTGCTCTTCAGCCGGTGGTTCCGCGACAGCCCCGCCGCCCACCCCGCGGTGAACGCGGCCGAGCGCGCGCTGATCGGGCCGCCCCCGACAAGAGCTCCTGCCGGGCGGCTGCCGGTCCGGGCCATCCTGGCGAGCCGGAACGTGTGGCTGCTGTCCGGCGTGCTGGCGAGCGGCTCGTGCTGCGTGTACCTGATGTTCGCCTGGTACCCGACGTACCTGGAAAAGGTCCGCGGGGTGTCGAACGTGGAATCGGGGTGGTGGAACAGCCTCATCATGTTCGGCGGCGCGGCCGGGTGCCTGGCCGGCGGGTGGTTCGCGGACCTCGCCCGGCGCCGCGTCCCGAACCCGCGGTGGACGTTCCCCGTCGTGGGCGGGCCGGCGTTCGCCCTCGCGGCCGGCGCGATGGCGCTGGGAGCGGCCGCCGGCGCGGTGGAGTGGAAGAGCGCGTTCCTGGCGCTCGCGTGCTTCGGGATCCACTGCCACGCCGGGTCCTGGTGGGGCGCGAACAGCGCCATGAGCGCGCCCCACACGGCCGCGGTGTTCGGGGTGATCAACTCGTTCGGGGTGCTATCCGCGGCGGTCGCGCAGGTGGCGTTCGGGTCGGTCCCGCGCGAGCAGTGGGACGCCGCGTTCCTCGTTTCCGCCGGGCTCCTCGTGGTCGGGGCGCTGTGCTGGCTGTCGGTCGACGTGCGGAGACCGGTGTTCCCGGTGGAACCGAGTGAGGTGCCCGGATGAGAATCGCGACGGTCGCCTGGGTCGTTTGGGTCGGTGCCGCACCGGTTCGGGCGGACGCACCGACGGGCGAGCAGATTTACCGCAAGCAGTGCGCGTCGTGCCACGGCACGAACGGCGAGGGGACGAAGAAGTACCCGCACGCGCTGGCCGGCGACCGGAGCGCGAAGGAACTTGCGAAGGTGATCGCCGCGACCATGCCGGAGGACGACCCCGGAACCTGCGTCGGGGCCGACGCGGACCGGGTCGCGGCGTACGTCCACGACACGTTCTACTCGAAGGCCGCCCGGGAGCGGAACCACCCGCCCCGCGTCGAGCTGTCGCGGCTCACCGCGGCGCAGCACCGGAACGCGGTCGCGGACCTGGTCGGCAGCTTCCGCCCGGACGCCCCGGCCCCGGGCGAGCCGCGGGGGCTGCGCGGCGAGTACTTCACGTGGCAAGAGGACATCGTCTCCGGCTTCTACCCGGACAAGGACCGCGCCCTCGACCGTACCGACCCGACCGTGCGGTTCGACTGGACCGAGAGCCCGCCCGTCAAGGAGCCGAAGCCGGGCGAAGGGTACTCCGCGCGCTGGACCGGTTCGGTCTTCGCCCCGCGGACCGGGGACTACGAGTTCACCGTCCGATCCGAGAACGGCGTGCGGCTCTGGGTGAACGCCCCGGCGCCGCTCCCGCACAACAACAAGGCGCAGTCGGCGGACCCCAGCCCGAAGTCACTGATCGATGCGTGGGTCGGCGCGGGCGCGCCCCCCGACCACCGCGGCACGGTGCGGCTGCTCGGGGGGCGGTGGTACCCGATCCGGCTGCAGTTCTTCAAGGGGAAGGAGAAGACCGCGTCCGTTTCGCTGAAGTGGAAGCCGCCCCTCGGCGCGGAGGAGGAGGTCCCGGCCCGCCACCTCTCGCCGGTGCGGGCGAACCAGACGTTCGTGCCCAACACGCAGTTCCCGCCGGACGACCGGAGCCAGGGCTGGGAGCGCGGCACGGCCGTCTCGAAGGCGTGGACCCAGGCGACGTTCGACGCGGCCCTGGAAACCGCCGGCCACGTCGGCGACCACCTGAACGAGCTGGCCGGGATCGACGCGAAGGAGCCGGACCCGTCCGCGAAGACGAAGGCGTTCTCCCGGCAGTTCGTCGAGCGCGCGTTCCGCCGCCCGCTCACCGAGCCGGAGGTGAACGCTCACGTCGACCGGCTGTTCGGTTCAACCGGCGACCCGGCCCTCGGGGCGAAGCGAGTGGTCGTCGCCGCGCTCGTCGCCCCGCAGTTCCTCTACCGCGACGCCGAACCGGGGCCGGAGGGCTCCGCGGTCGCGGCGCGGCTGTCGTTCGCGCTGTGGGACTCCGTCCCCGATGCCGCCCTGGTGGCCGCCGCGAGGGACGGGAAGTTGACCACCCGCGACGAGATCCGCGCCCAGGCCGACCGCATGCTGGGCGACCCCCGCGCGAGGGCCAAGGTGATCGCGTTCTTCCACGCCTGGCTGCGGCTCGACCACGCGCCGGACGTCGTCAAGGACGCGAAGCGGTTCCCCGGGTTCGACGCGGCCGTCGTCGCGGACCTGCGCGTGTCGTTGGACCTCATGCTGGACGAGATCGTGTTCGGCGAGAAGTCGGACTTCCGCCGACTGCTGCTCGCGGACCACCTCCCACTGAACGCCCGGCTCGCGGCGCTCTACGGCGCGGACGCCCCGAAAGCGGGCGGCTTCGCGAACGTCACGCTGAACGCGAACCACCGCGCCGGGGTGCTCACCCATCCGCTCGTGATGGCGGTGCACTCGTACACGGCCGAATCGTCCCCGATCCACCGCGGCGTGTTCCTGACGCGCGGCGTCTTCGGGCAGAACCTCCGGCCGCCGCAGGAGGCGTTCACGCCGTTCGCCGCGGACCTGCACCCGGCGCTGACCACACGGGAGCGCGTGGGGCTGCAGACGAAGCCGGCGAACTGCATGACGTGCCACGGGGTCATCAACCCGCTCGGGTTCACCCTGGAGCACTTCGACGCGGTCGGCCGGTTCCGCGAGCGCGACAACGCGAAACCGGTCGACGCGACCGGCGGGTTCCGCCCGGCCGCCGGCGGCGAGGTGACGTTCGCGAACGCCCGCGACCTCGGGAAGTACGCCGCGGACAGCGAGCAGGTTCAGGCCGCGTTCATCGAGCAGGTGTTCAGCCACCTGGTTCAGCAGCCGGTCCGCGCCTACGGCCCGACCCGGCTCGCCGAGCTGCGCGCCGGGTTCGCCAAGAACCGGTTCCACGTCCGGACCCTCGTCGCGGAGATCGCGACGCTGGCGGCCCGGCCCCCCGAACAACCCGCCCCCAAAACCCCCTGAGCGAGGTAACAACCATGGCCCGATCCCGCACCCGGCGCGACTTCGTGCGCGACCTCGGCCTCGGCGCCGCGGTCATGCCGTTCGTGCTCAACCTGCCGGGGCTGGGGTTCGCGAACCAGGCGAAGCGGAAGCAGCGGCTCGTGATCCTGTTCAGCCCGAACGGGGTCGTCCCCGAGACGTTCTGGCCCGATCAGACCGGGGAGGCGTTTGTGCTCAAGGCGAGCCTGAAGCCGCTCGAGCCGTTCCGCAAGCGGATGCTGGTCCTGCGCGGGGTTCACGACAAGGTCGGCGGCGACGGCGACAACCACATGCGCGGCATGGGGTGCCTGCTCACCGGCGTCGAGCTGAACCCGGGCAACATCCAGGTCGGGTCGACGTCCGCTGGCTGGTCGAAGGGGCACTCCATCGATCAAGAGATCCGCACACACCTCCAGAGCGACGAGGCGACCAGAACGCGGTTCGGCTCGCTCGAGTTCGGCGCGATGGTCCCCGACCGGGCCGACACCTGGACGCGCCTGGTCTACGCGGGGGCCAACAAGCCGATCGCCCCGATCGACGACCCGCACCAGATGTTCGCCAAGCTGTACGGCCGCGTGAAGGACCAGGAACTGCTCGGGAGCGTGCTGGACGTCGTCACCGACGACCTGAAGCGGGTCGGCCGCGTCGTGGGCGCGGCCGACCGCCGGCTCCTCGAAGAGCACGCGACCCACGTCCGCGAACTCGAAGAGGAAACCCGGGCCGCGCGCAAGCCGAACGTGGTACGGCACCCCGTCCCGGAACTCGACCCCGGTCTCAGGCGCGAGAACGACCTGTTGCCGAAGATCAGCAAGGCGCAGATCGACATGCTGGTGCAGTCGCTCGCCGCCGACTTCACGCGGGTCGCGACCGTGCAGTACACCTGCTCCGTCGGGAACGCCCGGATGCGGTGGCTGGGCATCGACGACCCGCACCACGAGCTGTCGCACCACGACAGCGCCGACGCCAAGGCGAAGCTCACCCAGATTAACGGGTGGTACTGCGAGCAGGTCGCGTACCTGACGAAGCGGCTGGCCGACACGCCCGAGCCGGGGGGCGGCGGGTCGCTGCTCGACAGCACCCTCGTCGTGTGGACCAACGAACTCGGCCAGGGCAGCTCGCACACCCTCGACAACATCCCGTTCGTACTGGTGGGCGGGGGCCTCGATTTCAAGATGGGGCGCGCGCTGGATCTGAAGGGCGCGGCGCACAACCGGCTCCTCCTGTCGCTGGCGCACGGGTTCGGGCTCCGGTTGAAGGCGTTCGGCAACCCGGCCCACTGCGCGGGCGGGCCCCTCCCGGACCTGTCGTGACCGGGCTTCGGTCCGCCCGGGGCGGGTTCGGCCGTCCGGCCGAGGGGTGACGCGATGCGACGGGTGGCGCTGCTGATCGAGACCTCACGCGAGTACGGCCGCGGGCTGCTCCGCGGGGTCACCCGCTACCAGCGCGAGCGGGGTCCGTGGTCGCTGTACTTCGAGCCGAAGGGGCTGCGCGAGCTGCCGGCGGCGTGGCTGGGCGACTGGGACGGCGACGGCATTCTGGTCCGGGCCGACGACCGGGCGCTGGCCGACGCCGTCGTCCGGTCGGGCATCCCCGCCGTCGAGCTCCGGTTCACCTTCACGGACCTGCCCCTGCACTCGGTCGGCATCGACAACGCGGCCGTCGTCGATCTGGCGGTGGGGCACCTGCTCGAGTGCGGGTTCCGGTCGTTCGCCTACTGCGGCCTGCCGCCCGGGGAGAACGCGTGGGCCGACTACCGCGGCGAGCAGTTTCTCGCGCGGGTGCGGCGAACGGGTGCCGCGGGCGCGGCCTACCCGTACCCGCCGGGGCACCGCGGCCGGGGCTGGGAGCGCGACCAGCAGTCCCTGGCCGCCTGGCTCGCGGGGCTGCCGCGGCCGGTCGGGGTGATGGCGTGCAACGACGACCGCGGCCTCCAGGTGCTCGACGCGTGCCGCCGAACCGGCCTCCGCGTGCCCGACGAGGTCGCCGTCGTCGGCGTCGACAACGACGAGTTCCTGTGCAACCTGTCCACGCCGCCGCTGAGCAGCGTGGACGTGGGCGTCGAGCGCGCCGGGTACGCCGCGGCCGAACTGTTGGAGCGGCTCATGGCCGGCGAAGGGGGCCCGCCCGGGCCCGTGTTCCTGCCGCCGATCGGAGTCGTGGTCCGCCGGTCCACCGAGGTCGTCGCCACCGCGGACGCGGACCTGGCGCGGGCCATCCGCTACGTCCGCGAGAACGCCTGTACGGGCCTCCGGGTGGCCGACGTGCTGAGGCAGTGCGGGCGCTCGCAGAGCACGCTCCAGCGGCAGTTCCGGGCCGTCCTCGGGCGCACCCCGAAGGCGGAGATCGTGCGCGTCCAGGTCGAGCGGGCGAAGCAACTGCTCGCCTCCACCGACCTGAGCGTCGGGGGCGTGGCCGAGCGCTGCGGCTTCAGTCACGTCAAGCGGTTGTGCGGGGTGTTCCGGGGCCAGACCGGTCAGTCGCCCGGTCAGTTCCGCAAGGCGGTCCGGTCCGCGGGCACCGGCGCGGACTCCTGACGCGGTGACGAAAAAACGGAACCCGATTGCCGTTGTTGGGATCGGGCCGTGCACGCCATGAACGTAGCTTCACGGTGTGTTCGCCCGCCCGCTCCGCTGCCCTCGTCATTCAACCGACCGAGGCCTCCCATGATCCCGCTATTACGATCTGAATTTGGGCCGACCCGTCGCGAGGCGCTCCGCGTCGGCTTCCTGGGGCTCGGCGGGCTCACGCTGGCGGACCTGTTCCGGCTGCGGGCGAACGCGGCTTCGGACGCGGCGCGAACGAACACGGCCGTGATCCTGCTCTGGATCCACGGCGGGCCGAGCCACCTGGAAACCTACGACCTGAAGCCGGACGCCCCGAGCGAGATCCGCGGGCCGTTCAAGCCGATCCGCAGCGCGGCACCCGGCCTGGACGTGTGCGAACTGCTCCCCGAGCACGCCAAGATCGCGGACAAGTTCACGCTGCTGCGGTCGGTCGCGCACGACGAGGCCGACCACCTGGTCGGCACGCGCCGGTTCCTCACCGGCTACCGCGACCTCCTGGCGGGGAGCGACAGCTACCCGTACTACCCGGCGCTGGAGAGCGGGGTGAGCCGGATGCGCGGGGTGATCCGCGACGGGATGCCCGTGTCCATCTCCGTCGGCGGGGCCGGGTCGGACACCTGGCGCGGCCCCGGCTACTGGGGGCCGAAGTACAAGGTGCCGCTGGTCGACGTGGGGCGGGGGCTCCGCGACACCGACCGGCCCCGCGACCCGGCCCGGTTCGACGACCGCCGGGCGCTCCTCGAACAGTTCGACACCGCGCGGGCGGAGCTGGACGCCTCCGGCGCGATGGCGGCGATGGACGACTTCCGCAAGCAGGCGTACGACGTGATGCTCGGCGGCAAGGCGCGGGCGGCGTTCGACCTCGGCAAGGAGAGCCCCAAGACCCGGGAGAAGTACGGCGAGGGCTGGGGGCAGGAGCTGCTGCTGGCCCGCCGGCTGGTCGAGGCCGGGGTGAGCTTCGTCAACGTGAACGTCCCGGGCCGGCCCCCGAACAGCAAGTCGAACTGCGGCAACTGGGACGACCACGCCGTCAACTGCGACCTGCCGACCGCGATGCGCGAGCGGCTGCCGTACTACGACCGGGGCGTGGCGGCGCTGATCGGGGACGTGTACGACCGCGGGCTGGACGACCGGGTGCTGATCGTCGCGTGCGGCGAGTTCGGGCGGACCCCGCGGCCGGACAAGCCCGCCAACGGGCGGATGGGCCGCGACCACTGGCCCGGCGCGATGTCCATCCTGGTGTCGGGGGGCGGGCGCAAGCGGGGAGACGTGATCGGCGCGACCGACTCCATCGGGGGCGAGTCGAAGACCCGCCGGTACGACCCGCACGACTTCCTCGCCACGATCTACCGCTACCTCGGCATCGACCCCGCGACCGAGACCCTCGACCTGACCGGCCGCCCGCTCCCGCTGACCCGCGGCACCGTCATCGAGGGCCTACTCTAGTCCGTCGGTCGTGGTTGCTGGAATTGTTTTCGCTCTGCTTCTCGAGGGGCGAGCGCGGTCGTCCCGACCGCGGCAGGTGTGCGAGCGGGCGGAAGGGGTGAGCGGGCCGGCGTGTTGATCGCCGGCCCGCTCGCCCCGTGCGAGCCCCGGCAGTATGTCATCCAATACGTCCGGGCACCCCTCAGCAACGCCGAGCGGGAGTACGGCTCGCAGTTGGCCGAGCAGATCGGCGAGGCGGCCCGGACTTCCCGAACCACACGCGGTCCGCACCTCCGTTCGCCTCGTTCACAGCACCTCCCGGTACGAGATCTCAAGTTAGTAGTTGACGCGGGCCGCGCACGCAGCGTATCGTAATGTGAATTCACTATTGCGATATTGAGTCAACTACGAGGGTGGTCCCATGTGTGCGACGGTCCTTGCCATGCTCCTCGTGGCGGCCCCGGCGCGTGCCGGGGAGCAGTCGCTCGGCGGCAACTTCGGCCCGGTCCGGGCGGACGTCTTCGTCCCGGACGTGAAGGTGGTCCGCGGGGTGATCGTCCACGCGATGAACGCCCCCTTCAGGACCGACGACCGGTGGGCCGAGTTGTGCCGCGAGCTCGGGTTCGCGCACGTCGTGATGAGCATCGACCGCAAGGCGAACAACCGGCCCGACAAGCTCGCCGCGGGGCTGGCCGCGGCGCTCAAGGAGTTCGCGGAGAAGAGCGGGCACCCGGAGCTGGTCCACGCCCCGCGGGTCGGCACCGGGCACTCCGCGGGCGGCATGGTCACCGCGGTGCTGATCCGCGACCCGGCCGGCACCCTGACCACGTGCGTCGACTGCGGCTGGGTGACCGACCCGGCGAAACTGGAGGCCGCGGCGAAGGGGGTGCCGCTGCTGTTCACGATGGGAGCGGTCCCGGACGGGTTCAAGATGCTCCCGGCGATCGACCAGTTCTACGTCCCGGCCCGGAAGGACGGCCTGCCGTGGGGGCTCGGCGTCCAGCACGGGTGCGCGCACGACTGGGGGAACGCGGCCGCGCTCCAGGTGCCGTGGATCAAGGCCGTCGTCCGCACCCGCCTCGACCCGGCGGCCGACCCGACGAACGGGCCGGTGAAGCTCAAGCCGGTCGTCGCCGAGGACGGCTGGCTCGGGGACCGCTCGACCGCCGCCGGGACGTTCGCCACCGTGGCCGCGTGGGCCGACTACCCGGGCGACCGGGCGGTCGCGGCGTGGTTCCCGGACCGTGCGACGGCCGAGGTGTGGCGGGCGTGGTCGTCGAAGGACGCCCCGGTGACGCTCGAGGCCGCGGCCGCCGACGGCACCGCCAAGCTCGCCCCGTTCGACCCGAAGAAGTCGCGGGACCTGAAGGTGCCCGCGGGGGTCGGGGTCAAGCTGTCCGCGTCGGTGAAGCCCGGCACGGCGGTCAAGCGGGTCGCGTACTACGCCGGCGACTCGCTCATCGGGGAAGCGACCGAAGCCCCGTTCGAGGTGACGTGGGCGAAGCCGCCGGCCGGGTGCCACGCGGTGTGGGCCCGGTGGGTCGGGGCCGACGACAAGCCCGGCGCGGCGAACCCGGCCCTGCTCCTGGTCCGCGGCCGCTGAAGCCGCCCCGGACCCGAACAAACTCGGGCCGCGCTCCGTCCGGGTGCGCCGGCCGCATTCCAATCCCCACCGAACCCCTTCAGGAGCCCGCACCGTGTTGCGACACGCCCCGCTCGCCGCCCTCGCCGCCCTGGCCCTGCTCCCGTTCGCCCCGGCTCGGGCACCGGACCCGGCGAAGTCGACCCGCATCCGCAAGAACGCGGGCGACGGGGCCGACGTCATCGCCGCGACGTTCCTGGGCGGGAAGGGGCACGAGTGGCTGTGCGGGGGCGGGTTCGCCCCGGACGGCTCGGTCGTCCTCGTCGGCAACGTCCTCGGGCCGGTCTTCGACCCCGGGGTTCGGGTCGGGGTGATCGGCACCGACCGGCCCGCGCCCGCGGAGCCCAAGCCGGTCCCCGTCCTCGACAAGGGCAAGCCGAAGGTCGACGCGGCCGGGAACCCGGTGTTCGAGAAGCCCGGGTGGCGGACCGACGGTACGACCCCGTTCGTCGCGATCTGCTCGGCGGACCTGAAGACGGTGCGGTCCGTCCACCGGTTCCCGTGGGCGGTGGGGCGGCGACCGCGGCGGCCGTCGGGCCGGACGGGGCGATCTACGTGGCCGGCCGCGCTGCCGAGGGCATCGCCGCGGTCGGCGGCGACGTCGCGGAACTGCCCGCGGCCGATGCGAACCCGAACCCGAAGGCCGCGAGGCCGAAGTGCGACCACGCGTTCGTGGCCCGGCTGTCGCCGGACGGGACCAAGGCGGTGTGGGTGCGGCACGTCAAGGGGCCGGCGGCCGCCCCGACGCTGGCCCTCTCGGCCGACGGCACGCGGGTCCGGTTCGGAGCCGGCCGGCTGTTCGTCCTCGACCCGGCCGGCAAGGCGCTCGACACCGTCACCGTCCCCGGCGGGCTGAAGCCGACGACCTCGGTGAGCCCGACCGACGGCACCGTCGCCGTCGGCGGCGAGCACCACTGGCAAACCGGCCGCGAGCCGTGGCGGTGCCCGACCCTGAACGTCCACGCCCCGGACGGCGCGCTGAAGTACCAGTTCTACGACTGGGGCGGGCCGTACGTCGGCCTCGACAACAGCCGCCAGGTGTCCGACTCGGCGGTGCGGTTCGTCACCCACGACGCCGACGGCGGCATCCTCTTCTACGCGTGGTCAGACGGGGGCAACAGCGTGATGACGGCCGAGCCGTTCGACGTGCGCCAATCCGTGAAGCCCAAGGGCATCGGGATGAACGCGGCCGGGGCCGGGGTGCTGAGCTGCGTGTACCTGATTCGCCTCGACCCGAAGGACTACCGCGTCACGAGCTGGACGTTCTGGTCGGCCACCGGCCCGACCGGCAAGCCGAACAGCGCGTGGGTCCAGAACATGGCCCGGGTGCCGGGCGGCGCGCTGGCCGCGACCGGGATGGCCGCGTGGGGCGTGTGGCAGACGCCGAACAAGCTGTCCGACGCGGAGCCGTGGGGCGAGCACGTCATGGTCTTCTCGGACGACTTCTCGGCCCTGCGGTTCTGCTCGGTCGTGCCCGGGGTCGGGGCCGCCGAGGTGACCGAGGGCGCGGCCGGGCGCGGCGCGGCGTGGGGGATCGCGTCGGGCGTGGTCGGGGGCAAGACGCGGGTGCTGTTCGTCGGCGGGGCGGCGGCCGGGCGCCCGGAGAGCGACGGCACGGCGTCCCCCACCCCGACGAAGAACGCCGCCCAGGCCGCGTTCGGCGGCGGCTGGTCCGACGGGTACGCGCTGCTCGTGGAGCTCCCGGCTTCGGCCCCGAAGCCCGCGCCCGAGATCCCGACCGCGGCCGGGCCGACGCGGGCCAGCTTCGAGTCCGGGGCGAGGGGCAGGGACCCGAAGAAGCCGGCGGTGGTGCACCCGGCCGGGACCACGTTCACCTTCAGCCCGACCTCCCCCAAGTACGTCACCGTGGACATCGAGGCCCGCGACCGGGAGCGGAAGTTCTGGCCGACGTTCCTGTCGGGCCGGCCGGTGTCGGGGGCGCTCACGGTGACCGCCGCCGGGCCGGAGGCGAAGTTCGCGGTGGCGTGCCCGGCGTGGTGCCAGCCCGCCGGCGACCAGGCCCGGCGCGTCCTCGGGGCGCTCGTCGCCGACCCCAAGGCCCCGCCCCCCGCCACGCTCACGGTCGAGTCGATCGGCCCGGCAAAGACGGCCGACGTGAAGGTCGCCGACCTGGCGGCCGGCGAGAAGGCGAAGTCGGTCGAGTACCACGAGGCAAAGGCGGTGTTCGAGGTGGGCGGGAAGAAGATCCCCGTGACCCCGCGGGTCACGCTCGGGTACACCGGCCCGAAGGACGGGCCCGTCAACGCGGTCCGGGTGTCCGCGTACTTCACGCTCACGGCCGGCGAACTGGGGCTCGCCAACGTACCCCCGGCCGCGGTCATCGACGTCCGGGTGAGCGCGACCGGGACCACCGCGACCGAGCCGCCGAAGCCGAAGAAGTGATTCGCACGGCGCCGTGGTCGCGTGCGTGCCGCGGGGCGGCCCCTGTATCTCCGGCCGCCGCACAGTCGAAAGTCACGTTGTCCGGGGCGTGCCGGGGGAGACCCCCGCGCCCCGGGCGCGATCGAGCACGGGGCCGGGTCGCGCCCGCGACCGCCCCCGGACCGGAGCGGTTCCCCTCTCTCTTCCCCTCACGTTCGGAGTCTCCCATGCGCTGGCTCTCCCGCGTCCAACGTCCCCGACCGTCGGCCGCCCCCCCGACCGCCGGGACCCGTACCCGGCTGTTCGTCCACGAACTCGAGGACAGGTGGGTGCCCGCGGCCGCCCCGGCCGCCGCCTCACTGGTCGCCTCGGCCGCCCCGGCGGCCGCGTACGGCCCCAAGCAGTTGCTGGGCCGGGTCAACGCCCCGCAGATCGACGAGGCGTCCGGCCTCGCGGTCAGCGGGACCACGCCGGGCGTGCTGTGGACCCACAACGACAGCGGGAACACCGCCCAGGTGTTCGCCCTGAGCACGTCCGGCAAGCTGCTCGCGACCTACACCCTGGCCGGGACCCGGAACGTCGACTGGGAGGACCTCCAGGTCGGCCCCGGCCCGGTCCCCGGCCAGAGCTACCTGTACCTCGCCGACGTCGGCAACAACAAGTTGAACCGCTCGACCGTCCAGATCTACCGGATCCCCGAGCCGAGCGTGCCGAACGCCGGGGCCCCGCCCGCGACGGCCGCCGACGCCCCGACGGTCACGCTCCGCGGGGCCGAGCGGTTCGACCTGCGGTACACCAAGCCGGGGTCCGGGGGGGTGCTCACGTTCCCGAGGTACAACGCCGAGACGCTCCTCGTTGACCCGCGCACGGGCGACGTGGTGATCGTGGGGAAGAGCCGCAACGACGTGTTCTCCGTCCCCGCCGCGCAGCTCCGCGCCGGCGCGGGGACGATCGACCTGACCTACGTGACGACCCTGACCCGCGGGTCGACGTTCACCGGCGGGAGCGTGTCGGCCGACGGGGCGACTGTTGCGGTGAAGAGCCACTCGTCGGTCTACGTGTGGAGCCGCGCCGCCGGACAGAGCCTGGCGGACGTGTTCCGCGCGGCACCGGCGGCCCCGACCTCGGTCAGCGGCCCGGCCGGGGAGGCGATCGCCTTGACCCCGGACGGGGGCGGGTTCTACACGCTCGCCGAGGGGGTCAACCAGCCGCTGTACTTCTGGCCCCGGAACGCGTGACCCGGAGCGGTCCGCCGGGCCGCGCGGGGGCGCGGCCCGACCAGAGTGCTCTCGGGGATCGGCGGTGCCTCGTCCTCGGTATGAGCAGCGAGGCCGGCGGGTCGGTCAGTGGTTGAAGCGGAACTCCGAGCCGGCCAGCAGCGCCCAGACGATGTCGCGGCACAACTCCTCGCGGGCGACGCCGGGGGTCGCGAGGTACTTCGCCACCGCATCCGCCTCCGCCGCGGCCGGCGGGCGGGAGAGCACGGCGAGGTACGCGAGGCGTGCGGCCTCGTCGTCCTTCGCCCCTGCGAGCCGGGTGACGAGCGAGCCGGCTCCCGGCTTGAGCATCTTCTGAACCACGGGGTTGTACGTCAAGAAGAGGGCGTGCGAGGCGTTCGCCTGGAACCCCTCTCCCTCCTGCTTGAACCGCGCCGCCAGGGCCGCATACTCGCGCTCCTTCTCGAACCGGACGCGGAGCCCGCCGGGCGTCACGGCCGCGCCCGGCCCGGACTTGTCCCCCTGCTGGTACCGGGCGCGGAGCACCTCCGCGTAGCCGGTCGCGTGGGCCAGCGAGAGGGCCAGTTGGGGCGGCGAGAGCGGCTTGAGCGCGGCGACCGCGTAGGTGCGGTCCGCCGGTCGCGGGCCCGGCCCGGCCCACCGGCTCGACCGCAGGTACGCCTCGCTGTGCAACACGCCGCCCAGCAACCGGCGCAAGTCGAAGTTGTTCGCGGCGAAGTCCGCCGCGAGCAGGTCCAGGAGCTCCGGGTGCGACGCCGGGTTCGCGTCGTGGATCTGGTCGACCGGCTCGACCAACCCGACCCCCATCAGGTGCTTCCACACCCGGTTCGCCATCGCGCGCTTGAGGTACGGGCTCTCGGCGTTCACCCCGGCCGCGACGAGCGCCTTCCGCCGCCCGCCCTTGGCCTCGCTCACCGTCCCGTCGAGGAACAGCAACCGGGCGGTCGCCTCGCCGGTCTTGCGGCCGGTGTACTTCACCTCACCGTCCGGCTTCTCGGTCAGCACCGTTCCACTCCCGGACTTCGCGCGGGCGGTCGCGGTGCGGGCGAAGAACGCGGCGATGCCGTAGTAGTTCTCCTGCGTCCACTTGTCCACGGTCGGGTGGTCGTGGCACTTGGCGCACTGCAACTGCACGCCGAAGTAGGTGCTCGACACCGCAACGGTCATCGCGTCGAGCTGGGCGCTGCGGTCGTTACCGGCGAGCCGGCTGGCGAGGAAGTACGACGCCCCGCGGCCGACCGGGTCGCTCTCGTCCGGGTCGAGCATCTCGCGGGCCACCTTGTCCCACGGGGCGTTCTCCTCCAGCCGCTTCTGGAGGTACGCGAGGAACTCGTCCTCGCCCGGCCGCCGCTCGTCGAGGGCGCCGTTGAGCCACTGGTGGAACACGCCCCGCCAGTACGCGGGCATCTCCGCGGACGCGAGCAACTCATCGATCAGGCGGTGGTGCCGGTCCTCGCGGGCGTCCTTCAGGTACGCCCCCGCCTCGTCGGCGGTCGGGATGCGGCCGAGCACGTCGAGGTAGATGCGCCGCACGAGTTCGTGCGGTTCCGCCCGCGGGGCCGGCCTCACGCCCTCCTTCGCGAGGGCCGTGTCGACCTTCGCGTCAATGGCTCCGCTCAGCTCCCGCACGTCGCCGGCGCGGGCCGGGGGCGACACGAGGAGCGCGCCGCAAGCGGCGAGGACGAGGGCCCGCATCACGCGATCTCCCAGAGTTCGACCTTGCCGTCACTCTTGCCGAAGGCGAGCAGTTTGCCGTCGGCCGCGAACCGCACGCCGAGCGCGTTGTCGCCGAGCTTGACCGCCCCCAGCTCCTTCCCAGGCAGCGCCGCGGGGGTGCCCGGCTTGCCGTTCTTGTCCGGCTTGGCGGGCACAAACTTCGCCGCGTCGTACGCCCACACCCGGGCGGTGTTGGAACCGGCCACCATCACGTCGCCGGCCGGGCTGAACGCGACCTGTGCGTCGGCCTTTGCGGTCGCGACGGCCGCGCCGGTCGCGAGGTCGAAGACGTCGACCTTCTTCCCGCCGGTGGCGGCCACCCACCGCGAGTCGCGGCTGACGTGCAGCCGGTACACGCCGCTCGGCCCGGGGTTCTGGCCGAACTGCTCGTTCGCGTCGCCGAAGTCGATCGTGCGGACCGGCTCGAACGTCTTCGCGTCCCACACGACGAGCCTGCCGTCCTCGCCGCCGCTGGCGAACACCTTCCCGTCCGGCGCCCACGCCACGTCCCGCACGAAGTTCGTGTGGCCGGAAAGGTCCTTGAGCGGCGACAGGTCGGCCGCGTTCCACACCTTCACCCTGAAGTCCGCGCCGGCGGTGACGAGCAACCGGCCGTCCGGCGAGAACGCGACCGCCTCGACCCAGCCGGCGTGGGCCGGAACGTCCTTCGCGGGGGCCGCGGACGGCTTGCCGCCGGCCCACCCCCACAGCTTGAGCCGGCGGTCCGAGCCGCCGGTCGCGACCCACTTGCCGTCCGGCGACACGTCGAGCCCGCGGACCCACCCGGCGTCGTGCGGGCACACGAGCGCCCCGGCCACCGCCGGCCCGGTCCTGGCCGCCCCTTCCTCGCCGTCGAGGTCCCACAGCGCGACGCGGCGGTCGGCGCACGCGGCGATCAGCCGCCGCTCGGTCGGGTGGAACCGGACCTGCGACATCGTCAGCGGGCCGCGCTTGGCCCCGTCCCCGACGGCGTACACCTTGCCCTTCACGAGCTTGGTCGGCGGCATCAGAGCACCTCCTTGACCGGGCGGCCCTTGCCGTTCTCCGTGAGCGGCATCGGCCGCCCCTCGAAGTCGAGTTCCGTGCGGTAGTCGATGCCGAGCAGCGTGTAAAAGGTTGCGAACAGGTCCGGGACCGTGACCGGCCGGTCCTTGACCGCGGTGCCGTCGTCGTTCGTACTGCCGACGACCACGCCCGGCTTCACCCCGCACCCGCCGAGCGACATCGACCAGCTCTTCGTCCAGTGGTTGCGGCCGGGCGGCCCCTGGCCGAGGATCTCCGGCGTGCGGCCGAACTCGCCCATCATCACGACGAGCGTCGTCTCCCACAGTCCGCGGTCGATCAGGTCGTCGATCAGCGCACCTACGGCGGTGTCGAACTCGCGGGTGAGGTGCCGCTGGCTGTCGAACGCGCGGCGGTGCTTGTCCCAGGCCAGCCCGCTCTGGTGCTGGACGCGGACGAACGGCACCCCCTTCTCGACCAGCCGCGCGGCGAGCAAGCAGTCCCGGCCGAGGGCGGTCGGCCCGTACTTCTCGGCCCGCTCCGGCGGCTCCCGGGTGACGTCGAACAGGTCGCGGCTGGTGAGCAGCCGGCCGACGGCGCCGAACGTGGCGTCGTGGGCGCCGACGGCGGGCACCCCGCGGCCCCGGCCGAACTCCGCGCCCAGCCCCGCGCGCAGCGCCTCGCGGCGGCGGAACGCGTCGAGTTCCTTCGCCCCCGCCGCGGGCAGGTCCTCCGGCCCCTGGCCCTTCCCGGGGCAGTACAGCCCCTGGTGCCCCGCGCCGAGGAACCCCGGCCCCGGCACGGCCATGTTCCCGCCGGACTCCGCGCCGAGCACCACGTACGCCGGCAGCCCGCCGGCGGCCGGCTGCTCGTGTGCGCACACCGACAGCCAGTGCGGGGCGGTGGCGCTCACGCTCGTCGGCTTGTGGCCGGTTTGCGCGAGGTAGTGCCCCTCCATGTGGTCGCCGAGGTCGGACGTCATCGAGCGGATGACGGCCGTCCGGTTGGCGAGCCGGGCCAGGTTCGGCATGTACTCGTCGATGCGGAGGCCGGGTACCGCGGTCTGGATGTTCATGTGCGGCCCGCCGGTCGGCCGCCCGGTCTTCGGGTCCCACGTCTCGAACTGGCTCGGCCCGCCGGACATGAACACCAGGATGACGTGCTTGCCCCGCGCCGCGGCGGCACCGGCGTTGTCCGCGGCGAACAGCCGGCCGAACCCGCCGAGCGCGCCGGTGCCGGCCCCCTGGAGGAACAGCCGGCGGGACAGGTGGTGATCGGCGCGGGCGCACGAGCCGGGCGGGGTGGTCGGCATGACAGGGTTTCAAGCGGAGGGGCGGGCAGGGGCACTCGAGTGGGCTACAAGGCAGAAGCCCGCCCGGCGGGCGGGCAGACGCCGCGGGCGACAATTCCGACTATTCCGCAAAGCATTGGACGGTTCGGTCCGCGCAGGGCACGCCCGGTTTACCGCCCGCGGCGGCCGACCTCGCTGGGATCGCCCCGGCGTCGAGCGGGACCACCGCGCGTTCGGTCCCGACATCGCGCCGCTGTCTTCCGACGGGCTGACCAGCCCCGCGACCATCTCGACGCCCGCGAGAAGGACGTCGTTCGGTTCGGGACGACCGCTCGCCGGCCTTTGTGTCTGGGAGATCGTGAAGCGTCACCATCCGAGTCGATTGCTGTCCAAACTCCGGGTGGTCGGGGGCTGGTGGCCGGCGGCGCGGCGAGAAATTACCGGCCCACCCGCGGAACCCCGCGCGAGTTGGCGAGTTAAATGTTGCACGCAAAGAGTGAATTCAGTTTAATCAAAACGGGATTCGGAACGAGCCGCCCGATGAACCTCCCGCCGAAAGGGTCACACATGGCCGCCCGCCTGCACGTCCTTGCCGTCCCGTTGGTCGTGCTGACCGCGGCGCTCGCCGCGGTGCCCGCGGCCTCGGCCGACCCGCCCGCGGCGAAGGCCGCCCCGGACGCGGACGGGTTCAAGGACACCGTGCAGCCGTTCCTCGCGGCGAACTGCGTGCGCTGCCACAACGCGAAGAAGGCCGAGGGCAAGCTCGACCTCGCGAAGCTCGGGGCCGACCTGGCCGAGGGCAAGAACGCCGACGCCTGGCAGGCGGTCGCGGACCGGGTCACCGCCGGGGAGATGCCGCCCGAGGGCGAGAAGCAGCCCGACCCGGCCGCCGTCAAGGCCGTCACCGGGTGGGTCGAGCGCGAGCTCGCCAAGGCCGGCAAGAGCGGCGCGACCGGGTCCGGCAGCCTGCGGACCGGGAACCATGTGCCGCACCACCTGCTGTTCGGCCCCGACGCCGGGAAGGCCCCGCTCGACACCCCCCGCGGCTGTGGCGGGTGAGCCCGTTCATCTACGCCGAGGTCGCGAAGGCGTTCAAGGGGCTCACCCTCGCGCAGCCGTTCCCGCTGCCGCCGGGCGACGGGTTCAAGGACAAGGCCGCGGTCGGCGGGCTCGACGAGTCGACCACGGCCCAGCTGATGCGGAACGCCGAGACGATCGCCGACGAGCAACTCGCGCTCCGGAAGGTCGCCAACAAGAAGCCGGTCAAGGAGCTCGCCCAGCTCCTGGACCCGGCCCCGACCCGAGCCCAGATCGACGCGGCGGTCTCGTTCCAGTTCCAGCTCGCGCTGAAGCGGGCGGCGACCGCCGACGAGCTGAAGCGGTTCGCCGAGCTGTACGCCTCGGCCGCGAAACTCGGCGGACCGGAGGGCGGGGCGCGGGCGGTCCTGGTCGCGGTGCTGTTGCAGCCCGAGGCGAGCTTCCGGAGCGAACTCGGGCACGGCGCGGCGGCCGGCGGAAAGCGGATGCTGGCCCCCCGGGAGGTCGCGTTCGCCGTCGCGTACGCGCTGACCGACCGGGCCCCGGATGCCGAGCTGCTCAAGGCGGCCGACGCCGGCCGGCTCGCGACCCCGGCCGACGTCGCGCGCGAGGTCGCGCGAATCTTCGCCGACCCGAAGGCCGACAAGCCGCGGGTGCTGCGGTTCTTCCGCGAGTACTTCGGGTACGGCGGCGCGGCCGAGGTGTTCAAGGACACCAAGGCGTTCCCGGCCCACAACGCCCGCGGGCTCGTCGCGGACACCGACCGCCTGGTCCGGGACATCGTCGCGGCCGACAAGGACGTGTTCGCCGAGCTGCTCACCACGACCAGGAGCTACGTCCACCACCAGACCGCGGAGGGGGACCGGGCGAAGTACCAGGCGGCGGTCAAGTCGTACGAGGAGGCGAAGCGGAAGGACCCGAAGAAGTTCGAGGGCAAGCCGCCGGGGGACGGGAACAAGTCGCACCTCGCGTACAACCTGGCCGACTTCCCCGCTTCGCAGCCGGTCGAGTTGCCGAAGGAGCAGCGGGCCGGGGTCCTGACGCAGCCGGCGTGGCTCGTCGCCAACTCGGAGAACTCCGACAACCACGCGATCCGCCGGGGCAAGTGGGTCCGCGAGCGGCTCCTCGGCGGCACCGTGCCGGACCTCCCCATCACCGTCGACGCCCAGCTCCCGGACGCACCGCACAGGACGCTCCGCGAGCGCATGGAGGTGACGAAGGAGGCGTACTGCTGGCAGTGCCACAAGAAGATGAACCCGCTCGGGCTGGCGTTCGAGCAGTTCGACCACTTCGGCCGGTTCCGCACCCAGGAGCAGGTGTCGGTCGAGGCGACCGACGCCAAGGGGAAGAAGACGACCGCACCCAAGCTCGTGCCGCTCGACAGCACGGGGCTCGTGGACGGGACCGGGGACGCGGCGGTCGACGGGCCGGCCCCGGGCGCCGTCGAGATGATCCGCCGGCTGGCGAAGACGGACCGCGCCCGCCAGGTGTTCGTCCGCCACGCGTTCCGGTTCTGGATGGGCCGCGACGAGAACCCCGGCGACGCCCGCACCCTGATGGCCGCCGACCAGGCGTACCTGAAGTCCGGCGGGAGCATGAGGGCGCTCATCACGTCCCTGCTCACGAGCGAGTCGTTCCTGTTCCGCACCGCGAAGTGACTGCCCGGCCGCCGGCCGGGGTTCCGATTCTGAACCCGAACCCAACCGAGGACGCGACCATGACCGCGAACCGCCGACAGTTCCTGACGAATGTGTCCCTGGGTGCCGGGGCGACGGTCCTGACCCCGATGCTCGCCCGGCTGCACGCTGAGGCGGGCGGCGCGCCCTCCCCCAGGCGGGTGGTGTTCGTCGTCGAGGGCAACGGGGTCCCGTGGCACCAGATCCAGCCCAAGGGGATCGAGCGGAACAAGAACCTGGTGGCGTCGGGCACCTACACCGGGCGGTCCGGGGGCGTCCGCGAGGGCGTCCGCGACGTGCCCCTGAAGGACCACGACCTGCCCCCGGCCCTCGACCCGGTGTCGTTCGTCAAGGACCGGGTGACCGTGCTCCAGGGGCTGTCCGGGAAGATGTGCGGGGGCGGGCACTCGAACGACTTCGGGGCGCTCGGGGCGTTCACCTCCAAGGGCCCCCCGGCCGGCCCGACGGTCGACTGCGCCCTCGGCAAGCACCTCGGGGGCGTGTTCCCGCACGTCGGCCTCGGGATGACCGACCGGCCCGAGCACACGGTCGTGTACAACTGCTCGGCCGCCGGGGCGGGCACGCCGAGCCCGACCCAGTGCAACCCGGCGCTGGCGTACCAGGCGCTGTTCGGCAGCGCCGCGGGCGGGGCCGCGAAGCGGGCGTTCGACACCCGGAGGCCGCTCCTCGACCACCTCGCCGCGGACGTCAAGCGCGCCGAGGCGTCGCTCGCCGGCCCCGAGCGGGAGAAGCTCCAGAGCTACCTCCGGGCGTTCGAGACGATGCGGGACCGGCACGGCAAGCTGGTCGAGATGGAGGCGGTCCTCAAGAAGAACGCGCCGCCGGTGACCGACAAGTTCACGAGCGCCGTGGAGACGGACCGGCTCGACGCCCAGTTCAGCCTCGCCGGTGCCGCCCTCGTGTCGGGCCTGACGAACGCCGTCACGATCGCGAGCGGGGTCGGGAACCCGTACTTCTCGGTCACGTTCAAGGGGCTGGGCATCACCCGGGACAAGCACACGATCGGGCACGGCGGCGGCGACGTTGGGAGGGCGGACAAGGCGGCCGGCGTGCCCCCGGGGCGGAGCGCGGACGAACTGGCGCAGATCATCCGCCAGTTCCACTTCGAGCTGATCGCCCGGCTCGTGAAGACGCTCCAGGGGGCGAAGGAGGGGAACGGGACCATGTTCGACAACACGCTCATCGTGTACCTGTCGGACGCGGCCGAGGGGCACCACTGCCGGTGCTGGGAGTGGCCCGCGGTGCTGGTGGGGAACCTGGGCGGGGCGCTCAAGACCGGCCGCTACCTCGAACTGCCGGGCCACGGGGCCAAGGGGCACAAGCACATCGGGAACCTGTACACGACGCTCCTCAACGCCGCGGGGGACCGGACCCGGGAGACGTTCGGCCAGCCGGACCCGATCCTCGGCACCGACGTGGACCAGAAGGGCGGCATCAGCGAGTTGCTGGTGTGACCCGCGCCACGCGCCGACCGGCCGCCGCGGCCGGCCGGCGCCGCACCCGAACACCCTCTCACCGGGAGCTGATCCGTGGTTCGTTTCCTCACGTCGGTCGCGGCGGCCCTCGCGCTGACGCTCCCGGCCCCCGCCGGCTACGGCCCGCCGTCGTCCATCGACGGCTGCCAGTCGGCCGACGGCCGGTTCGTCGTCACCGCGGCCGTGGTCGCCGACCCGAAGGCCGGCACCAGGGGCGGCCCGCCGAAGCCGAACCTGCTCGACGGGCCGCTGAAGTGGGAGTTCACCTGGAAGGACACCAAGACGGGGGAGTCGAAGACGTACCCGGCCCGGGGCGTGCAGGCCGGCAACATCTCCGCCCAGTTGTTCATGGCCCCCGGCGGCGAGACGTTCGCCCTCTACAACCACGTGACCGTGTGGAGCCCCGAGAGGTCCGAGCGGCTCGGGGCGAGCGCCATCAAGAGCGACGCGCCCGGCCCGATCCCGGAGGACCGGCGGCGGCACGAGGCCATGTCCCGCCGGGTCATCGTTTACAAGAAGGACGGCAGCATCCTGAAGGAGCTGGCGGTCGCCGACTTCCTCAAGGCCGACGAGTGGGCGAGCGTCGGGCTCGCGTTCAACCGCGTCCACTGGGTCGCCGACTTCGGCCCGCTGTCGCACCGGGCGACGGCGCGGCCCGCGTACGCGCTGTGCCGGGTCAGCCCGGACTACACGGTCCTCCAGGTGCGGGTGGCCGGGAAGGCCGGCCGGCTCGTGAACGTGGACCTGACGACCGGCACCGTCCTGCCCGACGACTGGAAGACCGACGACAAGAGCAAGACCCCGGTCCGCCCGTTCGTCGGCCCGGACAAGCTGGAGCCGTTCACGCCGGCCGCCCGCGAGGGGTTCGTCCCCAGCCTCGACCCCGTCCGCACCGAGGGCAAGTACGCCGCGGCCGACGCCCCGAAGGTCGAGCGCCCGGCGAGTGCCGACGCCCCCGCGACGGCGCCGGCGGCCCCCGCGTACGGCCCGCTGAAGCTCATCAAGGACGGGTTCCAGAAGCTCGACACCCCGACGTGGCTGCCGGCCGAGAAGTGCCTGATCGCCTCTGATGTCGAGACCGCGAAGCTGTTCAAGGTCGTGGGCACCGAGGTGTCGGAACTCCGCGAGGGCGGACGCGGGAAGGTCGGGCCGGACGGCACGTTCTACGGCGTCCTGGGCGGCAGGCTCGCGGCGTGGCGGCCCGGTCAAGACCCGAAGGTGATCCTGGACAAGGAGGTGTCGCTCAACGACCTGGTCGTGGGGGCGAACGGGTTCCTGTACTTCACCACGCTCAAGGACCCCGACAAGGGCCGGGTGACGGCGGTCGACGTCGCCAAGGGGGCCGCGACCGTCGTGTACGACGCCGCCGACCTGGGCGACCTCGCCAACCCGAACGGGGCCGCGCTGGCGGCCGACGGCAAGTTCCTCTACGTCGGCGTCTCAAACTACAAGGACAGGAAGAAGTCCGGCATCTACCGGTTCCCGGTAAGGGGCGACGGCTCGGTCGACGTGGCCGCGGGGAAGGACAAGAAGTGGGCCGACGTGGCGGGTCCGGACGGCATCGCGGTCGCGCCCGACGGGCACGTGTACGCGACGGCGGGGGCGGTTGTCGTGGTCCTGTCGCCCGAGGGGAAGCGGGTCGGCGACGTGAAGATTCCCAAGGGCAGCGGCACGAACCTGTGCTTCGGCGGGGCCGACGGGAGGACGCTGTTCGTGACGACGAACACCGCGCTGTACGCGGCCGACCCGAAGTGA
Source organism: Gemmata sp. (assembly GCF_051859125.1). Classification (NCBI taxonomy): domain Bacteria; kingdom Pseudomonadati; phylum Planctomycetota; class Planctomycetia; order Gemmatales; family Gemmataceae; genus Gemmata; species Gemmata sp. The sequence continues at coordinate 110 of NZ_JBHYGG010000305.1, read as the reverse complement.
CGCCAGCCCCGGCCGCCGGCGCCAGCGTGTCACTTCCCGGCGGGCCGGGGCACGCGGCGGATGAAGTGGTCCTGCCACGCGGCGATGTGGGCCACCATCCGCTCCCGGGC
>NZ_JBHYGG010000304.1:0-33320 GCF_051859125.1 Gemmata sp. | reverse complement strand
TAGGGGCCGCCCTCCGTGGCGGCCCGCGTGAGGCGAACGATTCAACACAGCATTCTGTCCTCTGTCGCCGAAGGCGTCGGTCCTCTGTCGCCGAAGGCGTCTGCCGTCTGCGGCCGAAGGCCTCTGCGGCCGAAGGCCTCTGTCCCCTGAGCAGGTTCCGCCGGCCCCACTGCCGTTTCCCGCCGCGTTCGCACAATGAACGGGTACGCCGTACCGTCCGCCGTTGCGTTGTGCGAACCCCGACATGACCGTGCCGCCGCCAGAACTCCCGCACGACCCGCTCCTCAACGTGCCGAACGCGTTGTCGCTCGCCCGCATCCCGCTGGCCGTGGTCGTGTTCACCTGCACGGTCCACGCCGCGTGGTTCGCCGCGCTCGCCACGTTCGCCGTCGCGTGCGTCACCGACTGGCTCGACGGGTGGTGGGCGCGGCGGTACGGCCCGCTGTCGCTCATCGGCCGGGCCCTCGACCCGCTCACCGACAAGGTGCTCGTGTGCGGCGCGTTCGTGTACCTGATCCCGGTCCCGCTGTCCGGCATCGTCCCGTGGATGGTGGTCGTCGTCGTGAGCCGCGAGCTGGTCGTCACCGGGGTCCGCGGGATCGTCGAGGCGACCGGGCAGAAGTTCGGGGCCGACTGGTTCGGCAAGCTGAAGATGGGGCTCCAGTGCGCGGTGCTGATCGGCGTGTACCTGATCCTCGGGCTGCGGGGGTGCGCCGGAGCGGCCGGCGCGCTGGCGGTGCTGGAGCCGGTGCAGGACGCGCTGGTGTGGGCGATGCTCCTGGCGACGATCGGCAGCGGCCTGCAGTACCTCGTGAAGGCCGTACGGCTGCTGAAGTGACGCCGGGGGCGGTGGATCGGTAGCCGCGACCGAGGAGGGCCGATCTGGTCCGAGCCCGAGCGCCGAGCGAGGGTTCACGCTCACCCCTCGCTCGGTGCTCGGGCTCGGACCAGAACCGCTACCGCGACGCGAGCAGATACCCCGCGACCCGCCCCGCGACGAGCTCGCCCTGCTCGGCGCAGTCCCCCATCGCGACGCCGCGGTAGGCGTTCCCCGTGACGAACAGCCCCGGGTGCGCCGCGGCCGCGGCCTCGATCGCCGCGACGCGGTCGAGGTGCCCGACGTTGTACTGCGGGATCGCCCGGGGCCACCGCACGATCCGCCGGAACACCGGCTCCCCGCGGACCCCCATCGCCAGCTTCATTTCTTCGTGGACCGCACGCGACAGCCGCTCGTCGTCCCACTCGGCCGCGTCGCCGCGGGCCACGCCCCCGCACAGCGCCCGCCACAGCACGCACCCCGGCGGGGCGCGGTCCGGGAAGATCGCCGAGCACCACTGGACCCCGAGCACGTCGCGGCGGGTGCGCTGCGGGGCGATGTACCCGAACCCGTCGGGCGACCACGCGCAGTCGGTCTGGCGGTAGCCCAGCGCGACGACGGCGATGCGGTTGTAGGCGATCCCCGCGGCGAGATCGGCGAGGTGTGGGTCGAGATCGGCGACGACAGCCGCTTGCTCGTAGGCCGGGCACGCCAGCACGACCGCGTCGGCCGCCACCGGGCCGGCGTCGGTCTCGACGCGCCACGAACCTCCGGTCGCTGACGCTCCCGGCTCGCCACGGCGGATCGACGTCACCCGCACGCCGGTGCGGATCGCGTCGCCGAGGTGCGCCGCGAGCGCGTCGACGAGCGTACCGAGCCCCTCGCGGAACGACCACATCCGCATCGGGCCGGGGGGCGGCTCGCCGCGGGCCAGGGCGTCGCGCTTCCGCTGCTTCGCGGCCCGGAAGAACCCGCGGACGATGCTCCCGGCCTCGCGCTCCATCTTGGGCAGCCGCGGGAACGCCGCCGCGACGCTCAGCGCGGCCGGGTCGCCGGCCTGGATGCCGGTGACGAGCGCGTCGGCGAACACGTCGGCCGCTTCCCTCCCGGCGCGCCGCGTGACGAACGCTGCGACGGACTCGTCCCCCTTCGGGGGCCGGCTGCGCCGCAGCGGCTCGGTGAACAGGTCCCACTTGCCGCGGGGCGAGAGCAGGTCGGACGTGAGGAGCCCGAGTGGGCCGCCGGGCATCTTGCGGAGCGCGCCGCGGAGGAACAGGTAGCGGTTCTTGCGGCTCCCCTCGCTGGCGGCGACGAGGCGGTCGGCGAGCCCCAGGTCGCGAACGAGGTTCGGCACCGACGGGGTGCGGTCGAGGAACCCGTTCGGGCCGTGCTCGACGCGGAACCCGTCGCGGTCCTCGGTGCGGACGTTCCCGCCGGCCCGGTCCCCGGGCTCCAGGACCGTGACTGCGACCCCAGGGGCCAGTTGCCGGAGGCGGAACGCGACCGACAGCCCGGTCAGCCCCCCGCCGACGATCGCGACGTGTGCCATCTGTGGTCGGCCCCAACGAACTAATTTAGCGCCAGGTCTGGTTGCTTCGGTCTGGTCCGAGCCCGGGCGCCGAGCGAGGGGCGAGCGTGAACCCTCGCTCGGCGCTCGGGCTCGGACCGAAAGACTCGGCACGGGGCGGCCGTTACCCCTTCTTTACCTTCGCGCGGAAGTAGTCCATCGTGCGCTTGAGCCCCTCGGCGCGGCCCACCTTGGGCTCCCACCCGAGCAGCGAGCGGGCGCGGGTGATGTCCGGTTGCCGCACCTTCGGGTCGTCCTGCGGGAGCGGGTGGAACACGATCCGGCTGTCGGCCCCGGCCAGTGCCTTCACCTCGTCGGCGAACTGGAGGATGGTGATCTCCGCGGGGTTCCCGATGTTGACCGGGTTCGGGTCGTCGGTAGCCAGGAGGCGGACCACGCCCTCGACGAGGTCCGAGACGTACTGGAAGCTGCGGGTCTGCTTGCCGTCGCCGTACACGGTGATCGGCTGGCCGGTGAGCGCCTGGTACATGAAGTTCGGCAGCACCCGGCCGTCGTTGAGCCGCATCCGCTCGCCGTAGGTGTTGAAGATGCGGACGATGTGCGTGTTCACGTTGTGGACGCGGTGGTACGCCATGGTCATCGACTCGGAGAACCGCTTGGCCTCGTCGTACACGCCGCGGACCCCGACCGGGTTCACGTTCCCCCAGTAGTTCTCGCGCTGCGGGTGCTCGAGCGGGTCGCCGTACACCTCGCTGGTGCTGGCGAGCAGGTACCGCGCGCCGTGCGCCTTCGCGAGCCCCAGCGCGTTGTGCGTGCCGAGCGACCCGACCTTGAGCGTCTGGATCGGGTGCTCCAGGTAGTCCACCGGGCTCGCCGGGCTGGCGAAGTGGAGCACGTTGTCGACCCGCTCCTTCACCTTGAGGGGGTTGGAGATGTCGTGCCCGATGAGCTTGAACTTCGGGTTCCCGAGCAGGTGGGCGATGTTCTCGGGGGTGCCGGTGATGAAGTTGTCGACCGCGACGACCTCGTGCCCCTCGGCGAGGAACCGGTCGCACAGGTGCGACCCGATGAACCCGGCCCCACCGGTGATTAGTGTGCGCAAGCGTGGCTCCTGCCGGGTAACGTGATCTGTGGCAATGGAGATGGGATACCGAACTCGGTGCCGGTCGGCGAGTCGCGGCACGCGCACCCTGTTGGGGGCCGCAAGTCCCCCGCTCGCCCTCATCCATCCAGAGTCACCCCCGCGGCAGTGCCCTTGGCGCGGGCGGAACCCCAGGGTATGGGGGCGATCGGCCGCGCCGACGCGCGGACCCGCCCAACGGCTCGAGGGTCACGGATGACCACCCACCGCCGGCCGCTCCTGCTCTCCGCCGCAGCGGCCGCGCTGGTCTGCCCGGCCTGCCTGTTCATCCCCGCGCAGTCGACGCCCATCACGTCGCCCGAGGTGCGCGAGAGGATCGCCGCCGAGGCGAAGCGGGCCACCGAGACGCCCCGCAAGGACGTGTTCGGCGAGTTGCCGTCGCGGCCCGGCGAGACCGTCGCCGCGCGCTCGGCCCCGAAGACCAGCGCGCCGGTCGCTTACGCTCCCAGTTCGCCGGGTTTCGCCCCGGCGGCCCCGAGCCTGCCGGGCGACCTCCAGCCCGTTTCGCTGTACCCCGTGCTGCCCAGCGTCACCCCCCCGCCGGCCTTCACGCCGGGCCGGGAGTCGCCGCTGCTCGAAGCGGTGAAGGCCTACGCCGAGGGGAAGCCGACCCGGGCCATTGAGATCCTCAAGTCGCTCGACGGCCCGAACCAGGAGTTCGTCCTCGCCGTCGTGCCGATCCTCCAGCGGGGGGCCACCGCCGACCTCGCCGCCGACCCGGCCGCCGTCGCCGCGCTCGTCGACCAACTGGAGGCGATCGCCGCCCGGCTCGGGGCGCGGGCCGCGCTCAAGATCGAGAACCTCGCGTTCTGCACCAAGGTCGCGGGGTTCGGCCGGTACGACCCGCGGCCCGAGGGGCAGCCGTACCACCCGAACGATCAGGCCCAACTCTACCTGGAGGTCGAGAACCTCGTGAGCCAGCCGGCCGCCGGGCCGCACGGCGAGACGCACGTGACGCACGCGAAGGTCGCCGTCGAGATCAAGGACGCGCACGGGGTACTCGTGAAGCAGGCCGACCCCGAGGACTGGCGGCGGCGGGTGGAGGTCGCGAAGTTCGAGAAGAAGCTGCCCAGCCGCGGCCCGGTCCGCGACTTCCACGTCCTGTACCCGTTCGCGGTGCCGACGGCCCCGGGCGTGTACACGGTCTCCGTCGAGGTCCGCGACCCGTCCGGCCGCAAGGCCCGCAGCGCCCCCAAGGAGTTCCGGGTCACCGGCCCCTAGGAAGTGGGGAGTGCGGAACGCGGAGTGCGGAATCGAAGAGCCGGTCGGCTGCGAGTCGCGCACCCCGAGTTCGGTAGACTAGCACTTCGGATTCCGAATTCCGCACTCCGCGTTCCGCACTGGTGCAGGCATGTCCGAGGCCCGATCTCCGCAGGTTTTCTACCACGCCGGCACCGTCTCGCACGCCGACCGCCGGGCGGTCCTGAAGCAGAGCGGCGCGACGCTGTGGTTCACCGGCCTGTCCGGGTCCGGGAAGAGCACGCTCGCGGTCGCGCTGGAGCGTGCGCTCGTCGCCGGCGGCCACGCGGCCTACGTCCTCGACGGGGACAACGTCCGGTTCGGGCTCAACGCCGGGCCGATGATCCTCGCGGACACCCGGGGGTACGCCGAGCAAGAAGCGAAGCGGTTCGGGCTCGGGTTCAGTGCCGCCGACCGGGTCGAGAACGTGCGCCGCATCGGCGAGGTCGCGAAGCTGTTCGCCGACGCCGGCCTGCTGGCGCTCACGAGCTTCGTCAGCCCGTACCGCGCCGACCGCGACGCGGTCCGCGCGATCCACTCGCAGAACAAATCGGGTGCCCTGCCGTTCATCGAGGTGTACGTGAGCACCCCGATCGAGTGCTGCGAACAGCGCGACCCGAAGGGGCTGTACAAGCAGGCCCGCGAGGCGGTCGCGGCGGGGAAGGGGATGGGGTTCACCGGCATCGACGACCCGTACGAGCCGCCGGCCGCCCCCGAACTGACGTTCGACGCCTCGAAGCAACCCGTCGAGGCCGGCGTCGCCATCGTGTTGGACTACCTCGTCGAGAAGAAACTCATCGGGTGACCCAACCGTCCGGCGTTCGCCGCGAGACGTAGCAGTCGATCACACGTCACACCCGGGCCGTCGCACACGCCGTCACGGCCCTTAATTCCCCACGACGCAAATCTCGCCCCCACTTTAGCTTACCGGAATTCCGCCGGCCGCGTGTCCAATGCGCAGCTCGCGCGTCGAAGTCTCCTGGTGGCGATTCCTCCCCACCGCCAGTCGTTCGCCCACCTTTCATTACGAGGTCGATTCATGGTCCACAGGACTGGACCGGGAGCGTCCCGGCACGCGTTCACGTTGATTGAACTGCTCGTGGTGATCGCCATCATTGCCATTCTGATCGGCCTGTTGCTGCCGGCGGTCCAGAAGGTCCGCGAGGCCGCCGCACGCATGAAGTGCCAGAACAACCTGAAGCAACTCGGCCTCGCGCTGCACAACTACCACGGGCGAATGAACCGGTTCCCGCCCGGGTGCGCCGACGACCAGGCCCCGTTCGGCACTCGCTCGAGCCCGACGCCCGGCGCGGGCATCTTCGGCAGTTCCTGGATCCCGTACATCTTGTCGGACATCGAGCAGGGCGCGATCGGCGACAAGTGGGTGTACTCCTACGGCTCCGGCCGGGCCGACGGCGGCAACTCCACGCTCGTGAACAACGCCACGATCACCACGCTCCTGTGCCCGTCGACCACCCTGCCCCTGTGGGAGACCCTCCCGGGCGGGCCGGGGAAGCGGATCGTGGCGAGCTACACTGCGGTCGCCGGGTCGAACAGTTGGGCCGGGTACACCGAGGGCCGCATCAGCAACCTGACCGGCACGACCGGGTGCTGCAACAGCGGCGTCCACAGCGCCGGCGGGGTGCTGTTCGCCAATGCCCAGGTCACCATCGGCGCGATCACCGACGGGACGAGCAACACCATCGTGATCGGCGAGGTCAGCGACTACATGACCCTCACCAACGGCACCAAACTCGACGCCCGGTCGGCCGCGGACCACGGGTTCACGATGGGCACCGACATGCTCGTGCAACCGGGCCAGAGCGGGTTCAACGGCCGCGCCTACAACACGAACACGGTCCGGTACAAGTTGAACCAGAAGACGGGGTGGGCGGCCGACGACTGCAACACCGGCGTCTGCAGCCGGGCGGCCCACAACACCCCGCTCAACTCCCCGCACACCGGCGGCGTGAACGTGGCGTTCGCCGACGGGTCGGTCCGGTTCCTGACCGACGCCACCCCGCTCGACACGCTCGGCCAACTCGCCACCCGCGACGACGGTCAAGTCTCCACCACCCCCTGACGCGCCCCGAGACGAGGAGGACATACAAATGCGAGTTGCAGCAGTGGCGCTCGGGGCGCTGGTCGCCCTCTCGGGGTGCGGGCCGGACCCGGCGACGGTCCCGCAGGACGTCGAGGGGACGGTTACCCTCGACAAGAAGAACGCCCCCGACGGGAAGGTGTACTTCGTCTCGGCGAGCGGGGAGCCCCCGGTGGTAACCGAGGTGCGGGACGGGGCGTTCACGCTGAAGGCGAAGCCCGGGAAGTACCGGGTCGAGGTGCGGATGTTCCGGGACCGGCCCGACTGGCCGGGCGAGCCGCACGACAAGCAGATCAACGTGGTCCCCGCCCGGTTCAGTTCCGAGTCGAAGCTCACCACCGAAGTGAGGGCCGATCAGCCAAACACGCCGGCCTTCGCGCTCGAATCCCGGTGACCGGATTCGAGTTCAAGGTTCAAGGTTGCGAGCCGCACGGACTTCAACCTTGGACCCGGAACCTTGAACAGCCGCAGTCACCGGTTGAACAGGAACTCCTTGCTGTTCATCACGGCCCAGAACAGGTCGCGGTACACCTCGTCGCGGGGCGCGTCCTTCAGCAGATCCTTCACCTTGGCGCGCTCGGCGGGGGTCGGGGTGCGGGCCAGCGCCCGCAGGAACAGCGCGTCCATGAGCTTGTCGTCGTCCTTCTCGGCCGCGAGGTGCTTCGCGAGCCAGCCGCCGCCGGCCGCCACCTTGTTCGCGACCGTCTCGCCGACGATCAGGTGCAGCACGCTCGGGAGCGACACGTCGCTGGCGCGTTCGCACGCACACGCCGTCACCCGCTCGCTGCGGCCGAACGTGCGCAGGAAGTACGACGCGGTGCCGGGGTCGGGCACCTGCACGGCCCGGAGGCCGAGCGGGTACCCGTCGAACTTGTCGGGCACCGCGGTCGCGTCGCAGATCGCGTCGAGCATCACCTCGGCCGGGAGCCGCCGGGCGTAGTAGTGCGAGTAGAACCGGGCGTCGGTCGCGTTGCCCCCGCGGGTCGCGCTCGAGAGCTGGTAGGTCCGCGAGTTCAGCACCGCCCGCATCAGCGCCCGCAGGTCGTACCTCGAGTCGAGGAACTCCTTCTTCAGCGCCGCCCACAGGGCCGGGTTCGTCGGCGGGTTCGTGGCCCGCAGGTCGTCCACCGGCTCGACCAGGCCGACGTCGAGGTAGTGCCGCCACACGCGGTTCACCATCGCGCCGGTGAAGTACTCGTTCGCGGGGTCCGTCACCCACTTGGCGAGCACCTCGCGGGGGTCGTCGGTCGGCTTCACGTCGTTGGGGGTGCGGTCGAGCGGCTGCGGCTTCATGAACATGCCGGTCCGCGGCTGGCTCACGCCCACAGGGCTCTTGTTCTGGTTCTGGTCCGGGTGGCTGACGCTCAACTTCGTCGCGCCGCTCTTGGCGTCCTTGCGGTCCAGCTTCACCCGGCTGAAGTACGCCGCGAAGTGGTAGAAGTCGTCCTGCGTGTGCCGCTCCAGCGGGTGGTTGTGGCACTTGGCGCACCCGATGCGGATGCCGAGGAACGACTGCGCGACCGACTCCGGCGCGTCGGACCGGTCGGCGTGCCGCTGCTCGCCGACGGTGACGACGTAGTACCCCACCGCCGGGCTCTCGGAGTTCGAGCCGCTCGCGGTGAGCACGTCGCGGGCGAGTTCGTTCCACGGCCGGTTCGCCGCGACCTGCTGCCGCAGCCACTCGTGGAACTGCCGCACCCCCTTTGTCCCGCGGACGTCGTGGTCGCGCTCCTTGCGGTTCTGGAATAGGTCGCCGAGTTGCAGCGCCCAGTAGTCGGTGAACTCGGGCCGTGCCAGGACCGCATCGACCAGCTTCGCGCGCTTCATGGGGGTCTTGTCGGCCACGAACGCCGTGACCTCCTCGGCGGTCGGGAGGATGCCGGCGGCGTCGAGGAACAGGCGGCGGACGAACTCCTCGTCGGAGCACAGGTCCGACGGCTCGATGCGAAGTTCCTTGAGCTTCGCGAACACGTGCGTGTCCACGAAGTTGTTGCCGCCCTCGTACCGCTTCGGGTCCACCTGCCGGTCGTAGGGCATGCTGAACACGGTGACGGCGACTTCCGTGAGGAACATCGCCCGCACCGCACTCGCGCCGTTGCGGACCGCCCTAGCCTTGCCGCCCGGCGACACCTGGAGGAACGCGGCGTCGTTCGAGTCGAACTTGGTGAGCCAGGTGACGTCGCGCTTCGAGCCGTCGGCGAACGTGGCGGTGGCGACCAGTTGCACCTCCTCGCCCGGCTTCAGCACCGCGGCCGCGGGGGTGAGTTCGAGCTTGCTGATCTTCACCTCGTCCTTGGCCGGGCCGGGGTAACCCGCACCGATCCAGGCGAGGAGCAGTTCGTACTCGCGGCCCCCCGGGGCGAACAGCTTGCCGCCCTCGTGCGGCGAATCCGCGATCGCCTTGCGGAGCAGGAGGCTCGCCGCGGGGACGGTGCGGTCGATGCGGCGGCCGTCGAACTCGCGGGTGATCCACTTGTAGTCCTGCTCCGGGGCGAACCCGCGGAGCGACAGGCGGAACCCGTTCTGGCCCTGGCCCTTGCCGTGGCACGCGCCCTGGTTGCACCCGGCCTTCGTCAGCAGCGGCATGATTTCCGTCGTGAACGACGGGGCGGCCGCAGGCGAGCCGGGAGCGTGAGCGACTGGAGCTTGTGCGAGCGAGGGCGACTGGAACGCGAGCGCGAGGACGCAGGCGGCGGCGAACCGGGGCATGAGGTGGCTCACGGAGGGACGCAGCGGGACGGCACACGGGCCGCGGGGGGCGGGAGGACCAACAAACATGAGTTTAAGGCCGCGGCGGGTGCCAAGCAAGCGCAAAGGCGGGCCGCCGATCACGGTCGCCGGCGATCCGCTGACGGCCTGTTAATCTTTATCGAGTCTGAGGCTCCCGGCTCGGCGGTAACCTCCGGTGCCACCATTCTGTCAGTTGAATTCTCAGTCTTTGAACTGATAATCGGTGATCAACCCCCAGCCACCGGGTTGTATCCTCAGTCGCGGCGGTTGCCCGCGGTCGCCCCGCGTACTAGCTCACATGATCCGCCCGACCGGCGGTCCGTGATCGCCTACACGGTGCGCGATGTCCCCAGCCATACCCGAGCGAGCGAGCCCCGCGACCGTCCTGGTCGTGGACGACGAGGCCGCCGTGCGCGACTTCGTCCGCCTCGCCCTCGTCCACTCGGGGTATGCGGTCCGGGTAGCTGCCGACGCCCGCGACGCCCTCAACGTGTTCGCGGCTCATCCGGGCACGTTCGCCCTCGTGATCACCGACGTCCTGATGCCCGGCCGCACAGGCGCCGAGCTGGCCGAAGACATCCGGGCCGCCGCGCCGGGGGTGCCGGTCGTGTTCATGTCGGGGTACTCGGGCGGCACGTCGCGGCAGCCGGTCACCCTGCCGCCGGGCGCGGTCGTCCTCGACAAGCCGTTCAGCGTCGAGAAGCTCGTCCGGACCGTGAGGCGGTTCGTGGGGTAGTGGCGCGTCGTCCCGGATCTGTTGGGTTCGTCTGGGTCCGCCACGGTTCCGGTTCCATCAGACTTGGTATCACTTCTTGCCCGCGAGGACCTTGTCGAGGGCCAGCTTGATCTCGCGGGTGCCGGCGGCCTTCACGACCGCGGCGTTGGCCTTCTCCAACAGGTCGCTCTCGAGGTCCGGCTTCACCACCTTCACCAGTCGCAGGAGCGCCTCGCCGACCGACTTCGCGGCCTCGCCGTCGAGCCCCGCCGTGTGGTCGACGATCAGCTCGTCGTAGTACAGTTGGGCCTCGGTGGCCCTCACCTGGAGGGTGACCTCCGGGATCGGGAACAGCGCGCCCTTCTTGTACTCGGTGCGGGTCGCGACCGCCACCTTGAGGGCGAGCGCCGCGGCGCAGTGCGCCCGGGTCTCGCCGCCGTAGAGCCGCCGGTCGTTGAGCCACAACTGCTGCTCCACCTTCACGTCGACCCGCTCGCACGCGACGGCGACGGTCGCGAGCACCTTCCCGTCCTCGGGGTACGTCAGCTCGGTGATCGCGACGCTGAGCTTCGCCGGGTCCGGGACGCGGACCTCGACCCGCCGCCACAGGCCGTCGTTGTGGAACTCCTGGACCGGCTCGGTCCAGAACCGCAGCCCCTCGCGGCGGCGGTGGACGACGGTGACGGCCTTCTGGCGGCCCCAGTTCTGGTTCGACGTGGTGAGCGGATCCGGGAGCTTCTTGACGAGCGCCTCGCGGACCAACTTCGCGACGAACTCGGCCTCCGGCGGCACCGGCTTCGGCGGCTTCGGGGCCGGCTTCGCGACGGGCGAGGGGGCGCTGGGCGGTGCGGCACCTGCGGCGCACGCGGCCAGGGACAGCGCAAGGGCAAGTGCGGCGACGGGCTTCACGGCCACCTCTTTGGTGCGGAGCGGGGCGGTCGCGGGTGTACCTTTGGGCGGGAGAAAGAGCAACGGCGGTTGGGGCGGGCGGTCCGGGCATGTCGTGGGAGTGCCGACCCGATACGATCTGCTCTGGGGCGGCCGTCACCCGGCCCCCGCCACGCCCACAGGACCGGACCATGAGCACGAACTCGCCGCGGTCGCAGAGCACGGAAATTTTCATCGTGTCGGTGGCGTCGCTGTTCATCGAGCTGCTGCTCATCCGGTGGATCGGCACCGAGGTGCGGATCTTCGCCTACCTGCAGAACACGATCCTGGTAGTGTGCTTCCTCGGCCTCGGGGTGGGGTGCTGGACGTGCCGGCAGCCGGTGAAGTTGGGGGACATCCTCCTGCCCCTACTGGTGCTGTTCGGCGTCCTGGTCCCGATCAGCTGGTTCTCGCTCGGGAACCAACTGTCGCTGCTGCTCAACTCGTTCGGCGACATCCTCCTGTTCACGGAGACGGTCACCACCAGCCCGCTCCAGACGGTGTCGTACCTGCTCCTGGGCCTGGTGTTCACGTTCGTGCTGCTGGCCCTGGTCTGGGATCTGTTCCTGCCGTTCGGGCGGCTCCTCGGGCGGCTGCTGGTGGACCACCCGCACACGATCGCCGCGTACTCGTGGAACGTGGGGGGCAGCCTGGTGGGGGTGTGGCTGTTCGTGGCGCTGAGCGCGTCCCACCTGCCGCCGGCCGCGTGGGCGGCCGCCGTCGCGGCCCTCCTGTTCGCGCTGGCCCCCCGGCTGGGTCCGGTCCGCCGGCGGGACGCGCTCGGGGTCGCCGCCCTGGTCCCGCTGGCGGCGCTGGCCGGGTGGGAGCCGGGGGCGGTGGAGGTGACGTGGTCGCCGTACCAAAAGCTGGCCCTCAAGGCGGTGCCGGCGGGCCGGAACCCCATCGAGGCGTACGACATCTCGGTCAACAGCTCGGGCGGGTTCCAGACGATGCTTGACTACCGGCCCGAGGCGGTCGCCGCGCACCCGGAGCGGTACCCGGCGGCGACCCGGGGGGGCACCCAGTACGACCTCCCGGCGGTGCTCCACCCGGCCCCGCGGAAGGTGCTCATCCTCGGGGCCGGGTCCGGGAACGGGACGGCGGCGGCGCTCCGCAACGGGGTCGGGCACGTGACGGCGGTGGACATCGACCCGGTGATCATCGACTACGGCCGGCGGTTCCACCCCGAGCGGCCGTACCTGGCCCCGAACGTGACGGTGGTGTGCGACGACGCCCGCGCGTTCCTGGCCAACGCGGCCGAGAAGTACGACGTGATCGCCTACGAGTTCCTGGACGCGCACGCGACGACCAGCATGACGAACACGCGTCTGGACCACTACGTCTACACCCGCGAGAGCTTCGCCCGCGCCCGCGAGTTGCTCGCCGACGGCGGCCTCGTCGTGGTCCGGTTCGGGTACGAGCGGCCCTTCATTGTCGACCGCATGGCGCGCGTGCTGGGCGAGGTGTTCGCCGCGCCGCCGCTCGTGTTCGGGGTCCAGTCGCCGGTCGCCGGCCTCGACGGGCTGATCATGGTGGCGGGGGACACCGCGGCCGCCCGCCGGCAGGTCGCGGCCCGCCCGGCCCTCGCGGAGCAGGTCGCGGCGTGGGAGGCCGCCCCGCCCCTCGCCCTTTCCGGCACCACCCCGATCACGACCGACGACTGGCCGTACCTGTACCTGGAGCGGCCGCAGATCCCGCCCCTGTACCTTACCCTCGGGGGCCTGCTGGTGCTGCTGTTCGTCCGCGGGGCGCGGAATCTTCCGCCGGGCTCCCTGCCCCGCCCGGCCGGCACCCTGCCGTGGCACTTCTTCCTGCTCGGCGCCGCGTTCATGCTCCTGGAGACCCAGAACGTGAGCAAGGCGGCCGTGGCGCTCGGGAGCACCTGGTTGGTGAACGCGGTCATTATCTCGGCCGTACTCGTCCTCATCCTATTGGCAAACCTGCTGGCCGCGGCGTGGCCGTCGCTGCCCCTCACGCCGGTCTACGTCCTGCTGTGCGCGGCGTGCGTCGGGCTGTACTTCGTCGACGTGTCGCGGTTCGCCGGCCTGCCGTTCGCGCATCGCGCCCTGGTGGTCGGCGCGCTGACCAGCCTGCCGATGCTGTTCAGCGGCGTGGTCTTCATCCGGTCGTTCGCCGCCGCGCCGGACAAGGGCGCCTGCCTCGGCTACAACCTGCTTGGCGCGCTCGCCGGCGGCCTGACGCAGTCCGTCACCTTCGTCACCGGCATCCAGGCGCTGCTGCTCGTCGTCGGGGCGCTGTACCTCGGCGCGTTCCTGACGGCCCCGCGGGGCCGTCGGGCGGGCGGCGGGCCGCCGGCGGCCGATGCGAGTGCCGCGGGTGCCGCGCAAATTTGAGTCCCCCCACAACGGACACGCCCCCGCGTGACTTGGTTCGATCGGTGGTTTTTGAGGCGATTTCGGGCCAAAACCGCCCCGCGGCCGCGTCATGCAGGGTGGGAGGGGAACCGCCCCTCCCGACCCCGTGGAGGGCCGAACGATGGTGGAGCCGATTCCGTGTGCGCGGTGCCGGGCCGAGATCCCGGTCGAGCGGCTGGAGGCGCTGCCCGAGACGATCGTGTGCGTGCGGTGCGCCCAGGCGATGGGCGGGTCCGAGTTCCGGATCGAGGTGGTGGCCGAGAAGACGAGCAAGGAGGGGAGCCTGAAGAAGAACTACGGCGGGTACAGCACGCGGAAGGTCCGTAAGCCGATCCGCCGCCCCGGCGAGTGACGCGACGGGTGGGCCGGGCGGGGCTCCGCGCCCCGCCCGGCTGCGATGGCGGGGGCTAGGTGCGGCGGGTACGATGTCGGGGCGGCCGACGACCAGGTCGGTCGAACAGGAGGGTGCGATGAGTACGGCCACCACCGCGGCGCTACTGACGGCCGACGAGTTCCTCCGCCTCCACGGCGGGGAAACGTGCGTGGAACTGGTCCGGGGTCACGTCGTAAGGTGTTCCGTGCGCGGTGCCACGCACGGTTACGTCTGCAACAACGCGACCGCAATGCTCCACCACTTCGCCCGCGAGCACGGCCTCGGCCAGGTGTTCTCGAACGACACCTTCACCCGCACCCGTCTGAAGGAAACCGCGGACTCCGTGCGCGGGCCGGACGTGGCGTTCGTGAGCTACGCCCGGATGCCGAAGGGGCCGATCCCCGACGGCCCGCTCCCGTGCGCCCCGGACCTCGTGGTCGAGGTCCGCTCGCCGTCCGACCGCATCCCGCACCTCAGCGCGAAGGCCAGCGAGTACCTCGACGCCGGCGTCACCGTTGTGCTGGTCCTCGACCCCGAGACCGAGTCGCTGGCGGTGTTCCGCGAGAACGAGTTCCCGGTCCGCATGCACAACGGCGACGAACTCGCCCTCCCCGACGTTTTCCCCGGCTTCGCGGTCGCGGTGAAGGCGTTCTTCGAGTAAGGCGACCGTAAGATCCGGCCGGGTCGCACGCTGGGAGGGTGTGCCGCCCCGCGGCCGAAACCGTTCCGCCCCGTGCCGGGTAGAATGGTCTGGTCGCCACGCTCACCGAGGAACACCGGATGTTTCGCTCCCTGCTCGTTGCCCTCGTACTCGCGCCGGTCTGCGTCGCCGCCGACGCCAACCCCGAATCGGTCGTCGGCACCAAGGCACCGAATCTCGCGCTCACCGTCGTGGGCGACGGCACCCAATCGAAGCTCGACGCGCTCCGTGGCAAGGCGGCCACGGTCGTCGTGTTCGTCTCGTTCGAGTGCCCGGTCTCCAACTCCTACGTCGCGGGGCTGAACGAACTCGCCCGCACGCACGCCGAGAAGGGCGTCGCGGTCGTGCTCGTGTGCCCGACCGACGACCCGCGTGAAGCGGTCGCGAAGGCCGCCGCCGGGTTCAAGCTCACCGTCCCCGTGCTCCTCGACCCGAAGCGCGAACTCGCGAGCGGCCTCGGGGCCGTCTGCACGCCGGAAGCGTTCCTCCTCGACGGCGAGGGCACGGTGCGGTACCGCGGCCGCATCGACGACGGGTACTCGGCCCGGCTCAAGCGGAACCCCGTGGTCTCGACGCACGAACTCACCGACGCGCTCAACGCGGTGCTGGCGGGCAAGCCGGTCGCCACGGCGGTCACGAAGTCGGTCGGGTGCGAGATCGAGTACGCCGCGAAGCCGGCCTCGAGGGCCGGGGCGGTCACGTTCTACAAGGACGTCGCCCCGATCCTCAACGCGCACTGCGTCGTGTGCCACCGCACGGGCGAGGTCGGGCCGTTCGCGCTCACCACGTTCGCGCAGGCCCGCCGGTGGGCGCGCGATATCAAGGAGTACACGGCGAACAAGCAGATGCCCCCGTGGCCGGCCGCCGGCGGGGTGCCGATGCGGGGCGAGCGGAAGATGGCCGCGGCCGAGATCGCGGCGCTCGCGGCGTGGGCCGACGCCGACGCCCCCGAGGGCGACCCGAAGGACGCGCCCAAGGCCCCCGAGTTCGGGTCCGACGGGTGGCGGCACGGCAAGCCGGACCTGGTCCTCACCGCCGACGCCGACTTCCGCCTCGGCGGCAGCGGGAGCGACCTGTTCCGGGTGTTCGTCGTCCCCACGAAGCTCACCGCGAACAAGTGGGTGATCGGGTACGACGTGAAGCCCGGCAACCCGCGGGTCGTCCACCACACGCTGCACTACTTCGACACGACCGGGGCCGCCCGCGGGCTGGAGGCGAAGCAGCGGGCGAAGGACGACGGCAAGATCCTGCTCGACAGCGGTCCGGGGTACACGGTCGGCATGGGCGTCGGGTTCGTTCCCCCCGCCAACAAGCCCAACGAGACGCCGCAGTTCGGCGGCATCGGCGGGTGGGCGCCCGGCCAGCTCCCGCAGTTCGTCCCGCAGGGGGCCGGGTGGCTGCTCCCCAAGGGGAGCGACTTCCTGATCCAGACGCACTACCACCGCAACGGCCAGTTCGCCACCGACCGCACGCAGGTCGGCCTGTACTTCGCGAAGGGGCCGGTCGAGCAGCCGTGGCAGACGCTCATCATCAACGGGCTGAAGCAGTGGGAGAAGATCCCCGCGGGCCGGGCCGACTTCGGGACCGGCGGCGCGATCTACCTGCACACCGACGCGGTGCTGCACAACGTGCTCCCGCACATGCACGTGCTCGGCAAGTCGGTCCGCGTCACCATGACCCCGCCGGGCGGCCAGCCCGTCGTGCTCGTCGAGATCCCGGCGTGGGACTACCGGTGGCAGGAGACGTACTGGTTCAAGGAGCCGATCGCCGCCAAGGCCGGCACGAAGCTGGAAGTGCGGGCGGTGTTCGACAACTCGGCCGCGAACCCGAACAACCCCACCAAGCCGCCGCGGGACGTGGCGTACGGCGAGGAGACGACCGACGAGATGCTGTTCGTGTTCCTCGGCGCGACCAGCACCGCGACCCCGTGGAAGCCGATCAAGACCTTCGCCTACGCGCCGGACGCGGCCGCCGCACCGATCAAGGGCGAGCTGACCCCGCTGCTCAAGGAGCTGGTCGGCACCTGGGACACGAACACCGAGCTGAAGGTCGGCGGCCGCGGGGTGAACCTGAAGGGCCAGGACGTGGTCGAGACGGCGTTCAACGGCACGTTCCTCCGCAGCCTCGCGACCAGCGCCGCCGACGACCGCGGGCTCATCCAGCTCATCACCTACGACCCGGCGGCCAAGCGGTACCGCATGTGGCTGTACGACTCGGCCGGCACCGAGGTCGAGTGGACCGGCACGCCCGACGAGGCCGCGAAGACGATCGCGTGGCGGGCGCACACGGGCGACGGCACGAAGCTCGCACTGAACTGGAAGCTCGCGGCCGCCGGCGGGTACACCTGGGACTTCGTCGCCTCGACCGGCGACAAGACGGTCTTCGAGATGAAGGGCGACCACACCGCCCGCAAGAAGTGACCGCGGCACGATTCGGGCACAAGACGAGCCGCACGATCGAAGACCGATCACGCACGATCCAGACAGAGGACTGGGTTTAACCTCGGTCTTCTGTCCGGATCGCGTCTTGATCGTCTCCGATCGTGCGGCTCATCCTTGTACTTCTTGCGTCCGGACCGTGCGGCTCACTTCACGGTGATGAGCTTGTCGTCCTTGGGGAACGTCTCGATCACGAGCCCCTTGAAGTGCAGCTCCTGCGGCTTGTCGAGCGAGTGCAGTTGCAGGCCGATCGGGCCCTCCTTGATCCGCTCGGGCTGCGGGTCGCGCCAGTCGACGACGGCCGCGCCGTTGATCGCGACGCGGACCCGGTTCCCCTGGGCCAGCACCTCGATGTCGTTCCAGTCGTGCTGCTTGCCGACCTTCTTCGCCGGGCCGCCGTCCACCGGCAGGCCGTTGCGGCCGAACAGGTCGTACATGCCGTACCCGGACGGGAACATGACGAGGTGCCCGGCGTAGGTGTACTCGGACCGCTCCTTCTTCGGCTCCTTGCTCACCTCGGGCTTCACGGCCCCCCAGAACGCCACGCCCGAGTGCATCTCGGACCCGGGCAGCAGCTTCGCCGCGAACGTGAGGCGGAAGTCGGTGTACTTGTTCTTGGTCAACAGGTAGGTGCTGAACTTGAGCGGGTCGGTGTTCTTGGCGACGATGACGCCGTCCTTGACCGACCACAGGTCGGAGTACCCCTCCCAGCCGTCGAGCGTCTTGCCGTCGAACAGCGTGACGGTCTCGGTCTTCCCCTCGCGGGGGGCGACGACCGGCGCCTCCTTCTTGGCGGGGTCCTTCTTGTCCTCGGCGGCCGCGGCGCTCACGGCGGCGACGAGGCACAGGGTCATCAGCGTTCGCATGGAGAGTCCTTGAGGAGAGGGGGACGTACTTGGTGGGGCAGACATTCCTGTCTGCCTCCCGACGCGGCTGGAGGCAGACAGGAATGTCTGCCCCACCAGGAATGACACGCGGGCTCGCGCCGCGCCGCTCGCGAGTTCGCCATCACAGCTTCGCGGCGGCGATCGCGTCGGCCATGACGACGGCACGGGTCTGGTCGACGCGGCCGCCGGGGATCGCGGGGTCGGCCGCCCGCAGTTGCACGAGCGGGCCGGGCTTGTCGGCCCCGGTCACCACCCACAGGAGCTTGCGGGCGCGGTTCAGCGCCGGGTACGTCAGCGTCATCCGCCGCCGCTTCTGGTACAGGCCGCCGGTGAGCGCGACGTCCCGGTCGGTCACGTCGAGGACCGAGTCGCCGGGGACGAGCGAGGCGGTGTGGCCGTCCGGCCCGAGCCCGAGGTGAACGAGGTCGATCACCGCGGGGGTGCCGCACAGCCGCTCCAGTTCCCTCGCGTACTCCGCGGCCGCGGCCTCGGGGTCGGCGGCCTCGACGGGCATCGGGTGCAGGTTCGCCGCGGGGATGGGCGCGAGGTCCATCAGGCTCGCACGGAGGTGCGTGAGGTTCCGGTCCGGGTCGCCGGCCGGGGCGATCCGCTCGTCCACCTGCACGACGTGGAACTTGTCCCACGGCACGTCGAGCTTGGCGAGTTCGCGGAGCATGACCCACGGGGTGCGGCCGCCGCTGACGGCCAGCACGAACGCGCCGCGGGCCGCGACCACCTCGCGGGCGTCGGCGGCGATGAGCGCGGCGGCGGCGGCGGCGACCGCGTCGGCGTCGGGGAGAACGTCGATCTTCATAGAGTTCCTCGATCGCGACAAAGCAGAAGACGATTGATCCACAGATTACGCAGAAGACGCAGATTTCAAAACCGAGAAGACCAGAAGCAGACCCCGGGTCGTCGGACGATCACGTCCTCTCGGCTCTGCTTTCTGTCTTCAAATCTGTGTCTTCTGTGTAATCTGCGGATCAATCGTCTTCTCTGCTACTTCTTCTCGTGGTGCCCGCCGAACTGGAACCGCATCGCCGAGAGGAGCTTGTCCTGGAACTCGGACTCGCCGCGGGACGCGAACCGCTCGTACAGCGCGGTCGTCAGGACCGGCACCGGGACCGCCTCGTCGATTGCGGCCTTGATCGTCCACCGGCCCTCGCCCGAGTCGGACACGCGTCCGGTGAAGTTCGACAGTTTCGGGTCTTCGAGGAGTGCGGTCGCGGTGAGGTCGAGGAGCCACGACGCGACCACGCTGCCGCGGCGCCACACCTCGGCGATGTCCGGCAGGTTGAAGTCGTACTGGTAGTGCTCGGGGTCGCGGAGCGGGGTGGTTTCGGCGTCGACGGCGTGCGTCTTCTTGCCGACGTTCGCGTTCTGGATGACGGCGAGCCCCTCGGCGTAGGCCGCCATGAGGCCGTACTCGATGCCGTTGTGGACCATCTTCACGAAGTGCCCGGCCCCGTTCGGCCCGCAGTGCAGGTAGCCCCGCTCGGCGGTGCCGCCGGGCTTCTTGTCGCGGCCCGGGGTCACGGGCACGTCGCCCTTGCCGGGGGCGAGCGTGTCGAGGATCGGGTCGAGGTGCTTCACCACCGCCGGCTCGCCGCCGATCATCATGCAGTACCCGCGCTCGAGCCCCCACACGCCGCCGCTGGTGCCGACGTCCACGTAGTGGATGCCCTTGGGCTTCAGCTCCCCGGCCCGGCGGATGTCGTCGATGTAGTACGAGTTGCCGCCGTCGATGACGATGTCGTCCTTGGCGAGCAGCGGGACCAGCTCCTTGAGGCTCGCGTCCACGACCCCCGCGGGGACCATCAGCCAGACGGCCTTCGGGCCGGTGAGCTTGGAGACGAAGTCGGCCACGGAGGTCGCGCCGGTCGCGCCCGCGGCGGCGAGTTCCTTGACCGCGGCCTCGTTCCGGTCGTACACGACGCACTTGTGGCCGGCCTTCATCAGGCGCTTGACCATGTTCGCGCCCATTCGGCCGAGGCCGATCATTCCGAGCTGCATCACCGTCTCCTGGTTCGTATCCGGGGTGTCGAGAGGCGAGCATACCCGATCGGGTACCGACGGTCACCGGAATTCGCAGTGGGTCGGGCCGGCTCGATTGGTGGCGCACCGCACCTGGGCTTGGTGGCACATGCCTGTGGCCTGTGGAAGCAAACACAGGCCAGAGGCCACTGTGCTGTATCGTTGGCCTCACGCGGGCCGCCACGGAGGGCGGCCCCTACAAACCAAAAGCCGATGTCCGGTAGGGGCCGCCCTCCGTGGCGGCCCGCCAGCCACGTCCGCGGATCGCCAGGATTTCAACCGACCAGCCAGAGGCCTGTGCAACCGGCAAGACGCACCGTCGCAGCGGGTCAGGACCGCGGGTCGCCGATCTTCCCGACGACCTGTGGCGTGTGGCCCATCTTGCGAAGTTCGTCGAGGACCGCGTCGATGCGGCCCGGCCGGATGAGGACGACCTTGTCGGACAAGCGACCGGCGACCTCGGCCGAGAGCTTCTTGCGGGCGAGGACTTCTTCGGCGAGCAGCGAGTCCTCGGTGAGCACGAGGCACACCCGGCGGTGCAGCTTCGCCGAGAGCCGGCGGTTCGCGTTCGCGTCGAATCCGGTCATGCGTTCTCCAGTGGCCCCGGCAACTGCTTGGTTTTGCTTGGTGGGGCATACATTCTTGTCTGCCTCCACGGGCGACGGGCGGCAGACAAGAATGTCTGCCCCACCGACCCGATTGCGTCACATGTCGAAGTACAGCGCGAACTCGTAGGGGTGCGGGCGGATGCGGATCGCGGCGACTTCTTCCTTGCGCTTGTAGTCGATCCACGTCTCGATCACGTCCTCGGTGAACACGCTCCCCTGCAGCAGGAACTCGTGGTCCTTCTCCAGGGCCGTGAGCGCGTCGTCGAGCGTCTGCGGCACCCGGGGGAGGTCCTTCAGTTCCTCCGGCGGCATGTCGTAGATGTCCTTGTCGAGCGGGGGGCCGGGGTGCGTCTTGTTCTTGATGCCGTCGATCATCGCCATGAGCATCGCGGAGAACGACAGGTACGGGTTGGCCGCCCCGTCCGGCACGCGGTACTCGATCCGCTTCGACTTGGCCCGCGACGAGTACACCGGGATGCGCACCGCCGCCGAGCGGTTCCGCTGGCTGTACGCGAGGTTCACCGGCGCCTCGAACCCGGGCACGAGCCGCTTGTAGCTGTTCGTCGTCGGGTTGGTGATCGCGCACAGCGCCGCACCGTGCTTGAGGAGCCCACCGAGTGCGTACATGGCGGTCTCGGACAGGCCCGAGTAGTCGCTGCCGGCGAACAGGTTGGTGCCGTTCTTCCACAGCGAGGCGTGGACGTGCATCCCGCTGCCGTAGTCCTCGAACAGAGGCTTGGGCATGAACGTCGCCGTCTTCCCGTTCTTCCGGGCGACGTTCTTGACGACGTACTTGTACTTCAGCACGTTGTCGGCCATCTGCACCAGTTCGTCGTACCGGATGTTGATGGCGCACTGGCCGGCGGTGGCCTTCTGGTGGTGGTGGCTCTCGACGGTCATCCCGCACGTCATCATCGCGAGCATCATCTCGCTGCGCAGGTCGTGGACCGCGTCGGTCGGGGCGCACGGGAAGTACCCCTGGCGGGTGGGCACCTTGTACCCGAGGTTCGGGCGCTCGTCGCGGCCCGTGTTCCACGCCCCCTCGCCGCTGTCGACGTAGTAGAACGCCGAGTGGGCGGTCTGGTCGAACTTGACGTCGTCGAACACGAAGAACTCGAGCGACGGGCCGAACATCGCGGCCTCGGCGATGCCCGTGCTCTTCATGTAGTTCACGGCCTTCCGGGCCACGTTCCGCGGGTCTTTACTGTAATCTTCCTTGGTGAGCGGGTCCTGAATGTTGCAGATCATCGCAAGGGTGACGTCCTTGCAGAACGGGTCGATGAACAGCGTCTCCGGCTGGGGCACCAGGAGCATGTCGGACTCGTTGATCGGCATCCACCCGCGGATGCTCGACCCGTCGAACCCGATGCCGTCCTCGAACACGAGTTCGTCGAGCACCTCGGCGGGAACGGTGAAGTGCTTCCACTGGCCGGGGAAGTCCATGAACCGGAAGTCGACGGCCTTGACCTCGCGTTCCCGGAGCAGGGCGAGGACTTCGCGGGGGGTGCGGTTGGGTTCGCGGTGCGGCACGACGGCAGACCCTCGGCGGCGAGGCCGAAACAGGAGACAGGCACTAACGTTGGGGAGAGATGGCCCGTCCCGATGTTATACGAAATCGCCGCGCCCCGCGAGCGCGAACCCGGAGGGCACGCGATGACCGAAGATGAGTGGCTGAGGTGCGACGATCCCATCACGTTGTTCGAATTTCTCAATCGCAGAAACGAGAATGCGAGAAAGTTTCGCCTGCTCGCCTGCGCGTGTTGCCGCCAACAGTGGCATCTGATGACATTTCCAGACAGCCGTGAAGCGGTCGACCTCGCTGAGCATTACGCTGATGGCTTGGCTGATTTGGCGAGGCTCGACCAAGTTTGCGAACGACTGGATGATGCGATCACCCCGTTGATTCGACTCGATAGAACGCGAAGTGACCTTTGGGCCGCTCTTGCAGCCTCCCGCCCAGCTTGGACCGATCCTCGGCGCAACCACGGCACTGCAGAGGGCTGTGGCTATGTGTTCACAGATCTCGTGACGGCAGTGATGTGCGTTGAAGTTCCTGCTGCTGACCAGAATCAGGAAGCCGAGTGGCGGGTTGGAGACCGCGTCTACCCAGGTTTCGCCAGCCTGCTTCGCGACATCTTCGGGAACCCGTTCCGGCCGGTCGCGTTCGATGCCGCGTGGCGCACGTCTACGGCGGTTGCGCTGGCGCAGGGGATGTACGAGTCGCGGGACTTCGGCGCGATGCCGATCCTCGCCGACGCGCTGCAAGACGCCGGCTGCGACAGCGACGATATCTTGACGCATTGCCGCGGCGACGGTCCGCACGTCCGCGGGTGCTGGGTGGTGGATTTGGTGCTGGGGAAGGTGTGACGCCGCACCCGGGGCTCACCCCGGGTGCGTTTGGGTCCGCAAGGGAGGGGTTACCTGTCGATCTGCACCTGGACCCGCTTGATGACCGCGGGGGCGGCGATCGCCGGCGCGAGCTGGGTGGCCGGAGCGACCGCCGGGACCAACCCCGGTTGGCCGGCGGGCTTCGCGGGCTTGGCGGGCGCAGCCGTCGCGCGGTCGAACGGGTTCGGCTGGCCGGGCTGGAACACCAGTTCCGGCGACACGATCACCAGCACGTCGTCGCGGAACGCCTTGAGGTAGTTCGCGTCGGGGAACCGGTAGTCGCCGGCGACCAGCACCAGCCCGCCGGCCCGCAGCCGCTCCAGCGCCTCGCCCTTGTTGACCAGCTTGCCGTTCACGTCATAGGCGTCGAACTTGAGGTCGGCGAGCTGCTTCTTGCCGTCGGCCCCGGCCGGGGTGCCCGGGTCCGCGGCCGCCGGGGCTCCGCCGATCATCACGTCGCCCTCGATCATGATCCGGGCGTTCCCGCGGAACTGGGCCTTGCCCCCGAACCCGCCGTTGTACAGGCCGTTCACGTTCGGGTTCGGGTTCACCGGCACCCGCACCTCGCCCTTGTCGTCGGCGGCGAGCAGCACGAGCCGCGGCGAGGCGGTCGCGGGGTACGGGTCGTGCCCGCACAGGAAGTGCGCCTCGCCGAGCCCGTCGGCGGTCATGACGACCGTGTCGCCCTGAACGGCCCGGAGCCAGCCCGCGTCCACCGGCTTGCCGTCGGCGGTGACAAGGAGCGTGGCCCCGTCCCTGACCCGCTGGGTCGCGGCGTCGGCGGTCAGCACGGTGCCGTCGGCGGTCGCGAACTTGCCGCCGAAGTCGGCGATCGACTTGCGGACGTACTGCGACGTGACCTGCTCGACCTCCTGCTGCTTCATCACCTGCTTGCCGTTCTCGACGGCGAAGAAGTTCTGCTGCACCTTGACCTTCTGGTACACGTGGGCGGTGACCCACACGCCGCCGCCCGGCTCGGCCTTCGCGGCCACGACCCGCGGGGCCGGGCCGGTCGGGTTCGGGGCGGCGTCCTTGGGCACGGGGGCGGCCGGTGCGGCGACCGCTGCGGCGACGAGCAGGGACGTGAGCATGACGGGTTCCTCGGGAGCGCGTCGACGGTGTGCGGGCGGGCTTCGGACTCGGAACGGAGCGGACGGACCCGCTTCACTCTACGCGGGCGTCCGGGTCGTGTAAAGAATCTGGCCGACGTGTTACAGTCTGGTGAGTGGCGGTTTGTCAGCCGCGGAGCGGCGACCGACGGTAGCCAGGGGTGCGGCCCGCTTCGGGCAAACCCCTGGTCCCGAGGCAAACGCTCCCGGACCAGGGGTTCCCGCTCGAAGACTCGCTCCACCCCTGGCTACCCTCGACCGCCCCTTCCGGGGCCACAACTCGTCACCGCCGTCACTTCACGGGGGCGGGCTTCGGGGTCTTGTCCACCATCGGCACGACCGGGGCCGGCTGTGCCACCGGCGGGACCGGGGCGACCTCGTCGACCGGGGCCGGGAGGATCTGGATCACACCGGGCTGGATCTGGATCCCGCCGCCCGGCGGGATCACGGCCGGCAGCGGGCGGATGCCGCCCGGGCGACCGATGATGCCGGGCTTGCCGACGCCGCCGCCGATCCCGCCGACCGGGACCACGAACTCGGGGGACACCAGGACGAGCGTGTCGTCCTTGAACACCTTCAGGAACGCCGGGCTGACCGCCTTCCCGTCGCTGGTCATCACCACGACCGCGCCCCCGGCCAGCTTCTTCATCGCGACCTCGGCCTCGACCTTCATCCCGTCGGCCTGGGTGAACACCAGGTCCTTGACCTCGCCGAGTTCGACCGCCTTGGTGACCGGCATCTCGCGCACCAACTGGGCGGGCGGGGGGGCGTTCCCGCCGCCGATCGGGGCGATCGCGGCCCCGACGGCGATCTGGACCTTCTCCATGCGTGTGATGGTGACCATTACCTTGCCGCTGGCGTCGGCCTTCATTTCGACGACCCGCGGGGCGGCCCCGGTCGGGACCGGTGCGGTCGGGGCCGGAACCGGCGCGGCGAGCGCGAGGGACAGCGTGAGAGCGGTGATCATTACTGCGTACTCCGGGAAAATGAGCGACCCCGCCGGGGAGAGGTCCAGCGTACCGAATAGACGGGCGACCCGGTGCCGCGGATTGAAGAAAGTTCACCCCGCGCCCAGAAATGGTGCGGCGGGGGGGCCGGGGCCACGCCCAACGAAACAGCCCCCGGCGGTCCGGGGGCTGCGTGGGCACCGTGCTCACCCCGTGAGGGGCGTCACTCCTTCTTGTCGCCGGGCAGCGCGAACAGCGGGCCGGCCGTGCCGGTGCCGCCGCGGAGCCCTTCCTTCTTCTCCTTGTCGACCTTCACGAACGGCTTGTCGGCCTTGTCCGCCTTGTCGGCCTTGTCCGCCTTCTCGGGCTTGTCGGCCTTCTCCGTCTTCTCGGCGGCGGCCGCGGCCTCCATCTCCTCGGTCGGCATGTCGGGGATGATGTCCGGCACCAGGCCGTCGTCCACGTTCTTCATCGACAGGCCGATCTTCCGGTCCTTGGCGTCGACGCGGAGCACCTTCACGTCCACGTCGTCGCCGACCTTGACCACCTCCTCGGGGCTCTCGATCTTGTTGTCGGAGAGTTCCGAGATGTGCAGGAGCCCTTCGAGGCCCGGCTCCAGCTCGACGAACACGCCGAAGTTGGTGAGCTTGGTGACCTTGCCGTGGGTCTTCTGCCCCGGGGTGAACCGGGCCGGGATGTCGGTCTCCCACGGGTCGCTGCCCATCTGCTTGAGGCCCAGCGCGACCCGCTTCCGCTCCTGGTCGACCGACAGGACGACGCAGGTGAGCTTCTGGCCCTTCTGGACGACCTCGGACGGGTTGGACACCTTCCGCACGTAGCTCATGTCGCTGACGTGCAGGAGGCCGTCGATTCCCTCCTCTATTTCGATGAAGGCCCCGTAGTTCGTGAGGTTCCGCACCGTGCCGGTGATGATGGTGCCCGGCGGGTACTTCTTGGCGACCTCGCCCCACGGGTTCGCCTGGCACTGCTTCATGCCGAGCGAGATCTCCTTCTTGTCGTGGTTGATGTTCAGCACCTGAACCTCGACCTTGTCGCCGATCTGGACCAGTTCCTTCGGGTCCGCGATCCGCTTCACCCACGACATCTCGGAGATGTGGACCAGCCCCTCGATGCCGGGCTCCAGCTTCACGAACGCCCCGTAGGGCATGATGTTGACCACTTCGCCGTTGTGCCGGCTGTTGATCGGGTACTTGGTCTCGATGTTCTGCCACGGGCTCGGGGTCTTGTGCTTCAGCGACAGCGCGATCTTTTCCTTCTCGCGGTCGATGTGCAGGATGTAGACCTCGAGCTCCTGGTCGATCTGGACCACGTCCCGCGGGTTGGTGACCCGGTGCCAGCCCATGTCGGTGATGTGGAGCAGGCCGTCGATCCCGCCGAGGTCGACGAACGCGCCGAACTCGGCGATGTTCTTGACGATGCCCTTGCGGACCTGGCTCACTTCCAGTTCGGACATGAGCTTGTCCTTCTGGAGCCGGCGGCGGTCCTCGATGAGCTTGCGGCGGCTGACGACGATGTTGCGGCGCTGCTCATCGATCTTGAGGATCACGCACTCGATGGTGCGGTCCAGGTACTCGTCGATCGATTGCGGGCGGCGGATGTCCACCTGCGAGGCGGGCAGGAACACGTTGACGCCGATGTTGACGAGCAACCCGCCCTTGATCTTCTTGAGCACCTTTCCGGAGACCACGTCCCCTTCCTTGTGCTTGGCGAGGATCGCGTTCCATTCCTTCTGCCGCTTCGCCTTGCGGTACGACAGGGCGATGGTGCCGTCCTCGCCCTCGACCGTCTCCAGCAGCACCTCGACGGTGTCGCCGGCCTTGGGGGGCGGGGCGTCGGAGCCGTCCTCGCGCCACTCGTCGATCTTGATGACGCCTTCGGACTTGTACCCGATGTCGATCACGACGTCGTCGCCGCGGATCTCGAGCACCTTGCCGGTCACGATCTTGTTCGCGTCGTAGTCCTGGTCCGGGCGGTTGACCCAGTCCTGGATCTCCTGGTTGAAGATGTCGTCGGATTCGCTCAGGAAGCTGTCGTCGACGTGGGAATCGAACTGGCGGAGGAGGTTGCGGTTAACCATAAGTGGGGGTGTCGGTTGCCCGGAATGCCGGGTGCGCAGGGGTTTGGGGACGGCTCCGGCCCCGGCCGCCACGCGGCGGCATCGTCGGGAACGAAGAGTGACAATTGTAGCGAGCCGCGGAACTCGGCAACAGGGCAAAGGACCGGTCGTGACAGATTTGCGGGGAGTGGGGAGGGGGAGGGGGGAGGGGACAGAGGACAGAGGACAGAGGTGCGTCAGCCGCGGAGCGGCGGCCGACGGTAGCCAGGGGTGGAGCGAGTCCTCGAGCGCAACCCCTGGTCCCCGGCGCAACAACAATCCAGCCCTGGAGGGGCGATAGAACCCCGGGACGATCCGCCCCGCGCGGGGGACCAGGGGTTTGCCCGAAGCGGGCCGCACCCCTGGCTACCCTCGGTCGCCGCTCCGCGGCTACGTGCCTCTGTCCCCTGCCCACTCTCCACTCACGACGCCCTACATCAACAGCCCCGCGACGGCCGCGTTGATGAGCGTCGCCAGGAACCCGACGAACAGCGCCTTCATGCCGAGCCTCGCGAGGTCGGCCCGGCGGCCCGGCGCGATCGCGCCGATCCCGCCGAGCTGGATGCCCACCGAAGCAAAGTTGGCGAACCCCGTCAGCGCGTACACCGCAAGCAGCTTCGACCGCTGCGACAGCTCCGTGAACTCGTGCGACCCCGGCAGCTTGCCGCCGAGCGTGAGGTACGCGACGTGCTCGTTCGCCGCGAGCTTGATGCCCAGCAGCGCCCCGACTTTGTCGCACTCCGACGGGTCCACGCCGAGCAGGAACGCGACCGGCGAGAACAGCACCGCGAAGATCTTTTGGAGCGTCAGCCCGGTGAAGAAGCCGCCGAGGATGATGTCGAACAGCGCGATGAACGCGATGAACGCGATGAGCATCGCGGCCACGTTCATCGCGAGCACCAGCCCGTCCTTCACCCCCGCGGCGGCCGCGTCCACGGCGTTCACGTACGGCGTCTCGACGGTGATCGGCGTCTCGCCCGCGGTCGCGGGTCTGCCGGCCTCGGGGTAGACCAACTTCGTCAGGTACAGTGCGCACGGGCACGCCATCACGCACGTCGAGAGGATGGCCACCGGGTCGGCTCCGTAGCTGATGTACACGGCCATCATCCCGCCCGAGATGTGCGCCATGCCGCTGGCCATCAGCGCGAGCAACTCGGACTGCGTCATCTTCGGCACGAACGGCTTCACGATGAGCGGCGCCTCGGTCTGGCCCATGAACACGTTCGCCGACACCGAGAGCGTCTCGGCCCCGCTCGTGCCCATCATGTACTGCATCGCCCGCGCCATGATCCGCACGAAGAACTGGAGGACGCCGAGGTAGTAGAGCACGCTGAAGAACGACGAGATGAAGATGATCGGCGGGAGCGCCTTGAACGCGAACACGAACCCGGCCGGGCCGTCCACCTTCGAGAGCGAGCCGAACACGAAGTCCGCCCCCTTGTCGGACGCGGTGATGAGCGCCTTGATGCCGGCCCCGACGCCCTCGAACACGGCCCGCACCTGCGGCGAGTAGATGACGGCCGCGGCGAGTGCGAACTGCAACCCGATGCCCCACAGGAGGGTCTTGCGGCTGACCGACTGGAGGCTGTTCGAGAACAGCGCCGCGACGCCGAGGAAGCACACGATCCCGCACGCGGCCTGGAACCGGTAACCGAGCGGCTCGTGGAGCACGTACGCCACGGTGCCGACCACGAGGACCCCGCCGGCGATCCCGAGCCGCCACGGGAGCGGGGTCCGGGGCAGCGGGGTCTCGGGGGGCGGGGACTCGTCGGGGGCGGCCGCGGGCGCGGCACCCGGCGCGGGCGAAATCATGTGCGGGTTCCTGTGCGGCGTGGGGCGGCGGGGAGATGGGATCGTTGTAGCCGCCGGCCGCGAAACGGAAGGGCCGCCCCGCCGCGGAGCCGTCACCAGTCGGCCCCGAGCACCTCGCCGCCGCTGGGGGTCAGCGCCGCGGCCCAGTTGGTCGTGGTCCCGGTCGCAATCGCGGCGGCCCCGGCCGCGGTCACCGACCGCACGCTCCCGTCGAGCAGCCCCACCAGGATCAGGCCGCTGTGCGACCCGCTCGGCACGTTCGCGTCGCACGTCGCCGGGCTCCCGCCCAGGTTCGCGGCCGGTGGCACCGGCGCGTTGGCCACCGGCGGCGCGTTGTACGTCGTGCCCCGGATGATCCCCTGGTACGGGGTGATCCGCATCCACGTGTTGAACGCCTGCGTGGTGTCGTTGCAGAACTTCCGCTGCTCCGACAGCAGGATCGTGTTCGAGAGCCCGTCGCCGACGCTCGTGAGGCCCAGCGGGGCCGGTCTGCTGCTCGCGAACGCGGCCGTCACGTTGCCGTTGAAGGCGTAGCTCGTGAGGCCGAGGCTCGCCCACACCGCCGGGCCGTTGTTGTCGTAGGAGGCGTCGGCCGGGCTGATGAACGTCTTCACAGCGGTGGTGCCGCCGGCCCCGCCCTGGTCGAACACCGCCCGCTGCTCCACCTGCGGGAGGAGCTGGTAGAAGATGCCGGGCCGGAAGTTCGTGAGCCCGTACCCGCTCACCGTCGGGCCGGTGCTGATGTGCGGGAGCCGGTCCCCGTTCTCCGAAGCGTAGTTGTGAATCGCGAGGCCGAGTTGCTTGATGTTGTTCGTGCTGCTCATCCGCGCCGCCGCCTCGCGGACCTTCTGGACCGCCGGGAGCAGCAGCCCGATCAGCACCGCGATGATGGCGATGACGACCAGCAGTTCGATCAGCGTGAAGGCGGTGCGGCGGGCGGTCATGGTGGGCTCCGGGCTCGTGTTGGGTACGATCCGTTCGCCCGTTGCCGCGAAAACCTATCACCGGCAGCGGGAAATTTCCCGCCCTACTTCGGGCGAGCCCTCAGCGCCGGCGAGGGGGCCTGTGGATTTGGGCGAGCGGGGGACGTGATCCCGACTCGCGTGAATCAGTTGCTCTTGGTGGGGCAGGCATTCTTGCCTGCTTCCGAAGGCGTCTGGAGGCAGGCAAGAATGCCTGCCCCACGAACAAAGAAACGAATCCATGCGAGTCGGGATGAGTCCCCCGGTGAATGAGAATGGCGGCTCTACCGGGGGACTCACGTCCCCCGCTCGCCAAGACTGCCGAGATCCACGGGTACACCCCGGTGCGATTTTCCGTTTCGCTCGCCGCCCGCCGCGGGATACCATGACAGTGTCCTCCCCGCCGCGACGCTCGCGCCTCCCCCGCCGCTGACCCGCCACCCTGCCGAACAGCCCGAGGCCCCTGATGACCGGACGTGTCGCGCTGGCGATTCTCGCCATCACTCCCGGACTCTCGCGCGCTGCCGACCCCGCACCCACGCCCGCCGCAATCGAGCACTTCGAAAAGAAGGTCCGCCCGGTGCTGGTCGAGCACTGCGCGAAGTGCCACGGGGCCGACCCCAAGAAGATCAAGGGCGGGCTCAGCGTGGCGTCGCGGGCCGACCTGATTACTGGCGGCGACACCGGAACGGCCGTCGTCCCCGGCAACCCGGACAAGAGCCCGCTCGTCCAGGTGATGCGGTACGAGGGCGAGATGAAGATGCCGCCCAAGGGCAAGCTCCGCGACGCCGACATCGCCGCCGTTGCCGACTGGGTGAGGGCCGGCGCGCTGTGGCCCGATTCTGGCGGCGCGGCCGCCAGCGCGACGCCGAAGCCCGCGGGGCCGCTGTTCACCGACGAGCAGAAGCAGTTCTGGGCGTTCCAGCCGGTGAAGCGGCCGGCGGTGCCCGCGGGGACCGCCGCCTCGGCGGTCGATGCGTTCCTCGCCGCGAAGCGCGCCGCGGCCGGGCTGAAGATGGCCCCCGAGGCCGACAAGCGCACCCTGATCCGCCGCGTCACCTACGACCTCACCGGCCTGCCGCCGACGCCCGAGGAGGTCGACGCCTTCGAGAAGGACCCGTCGCCCGATGCGTACAAGCGCGTCGTGGACCGGCTCCTCGACTCGCCGGCCTACGGCGAGCGGTGGGGCCGGCACTGGCTGGATGTCGCCCGGTACGCCGACAGCAACGGTCTCGACGAGAACACCGCGTTCGGCAACGCCTGGAAGTACCGCGACTACGTGATCCGCAGCTTCAACGCCGACAAGCCGTTCGACGCCTTCCTCCGCGAGCAGATCGCCGGCGACCTGCTCCCGCCCACGACCGACGAGGCGGTGCGCCGGGACCGGCTCACGGCGCTCGGGTACCTCGCGATCGGCGCGAAGCTCCTGGCCGAGCCCGACAAGCAGAAGATGCTCATCGACATCGCCGACGAGCAACTCGACACGCTCGGCAAGGGAATCATGGGGCTCACGCTCGGGTGCGCCCGGTGCCACGACCACAAGTTCGACCCGCTCCCGACCCGCGACTACTACTCGCTCCTGGGGGTCTTCACCAGCACCCGCACCATGCAGGGGCTCGGCACCGTCGCCCAGGCGTTCGAGCGGCCGCTCGGCGCGCCGGAGAAGCCGCAGGTCGCGGTTGCCCGGAAGAAACTGGACGACTTCCGCAAGTCGATCCGCGACCTGGAGCGGCAGGCCGCCAAGCTCGCCCCCGGCGACGCCGAGTGGCGGACCATCATCGCGACCGAGATCGACCGGCTCCGGGCCGAGATCGAGGGGGCCGACGAACTCGTCCCGGAGGCCCGGCTGGAGCGGCTCCGCGGCGAGGTCCGCGACATCGAGGTCGCGTTCGGCAAGGTGCCCGAGAAGGACCAGGCGAAGCGGCTCGAACTCCACCACCGGGCCGAGGCACGCCGCACCGAGATCAAGCGGCTCGAAACGCTGGTCGTCCCTCCGGACATCGTGCTCGGCGTCGAGGAGGGCTCGCCCGGTGCGTACGGGACGCAGCCGCGGAACATCTTCGTGCAGGTCCGCGGGAACTACGTGACGCCCGGCGAAGAAGCGCCGGCGCAGTTCCTCCGCATCGTCACCGGCGAGGCCGCGAGCCCGGTCGTCGCCACCACCCCGAACACCGCCGAGAAGCCGCAGGCGAACCGCACCCGGTTCGGCTCGGTCCGGGCGAGCAGCGGGCGGCTCGAACTCGCGAACTGGCTCACCGACGGCAAGCACCCGCTCACCGCCCGGGTGTTCGTGAACCGGGTGTGGCAGCACCACTTCGGCGAGGGGATCGTCCGCACCGTGGACAACTTCGGCAAGCTCGGCGACCGCCCGACGCACCCCGAGTTGCTCGACTGGCTCGCGAGCGAGTTCGTCGCCCGCGGCTGGTCGGTGAAGCACCTGCACCGCGTGATCCTGCTGTCGGCCGCGTACCGGCAGGCCGGCACCCACGACGCCAAGGCCGCGCTCGCCGACCCGGACAACCGGTTGTTGTGGCGGTTCCCCCGGCAGCGGCTCGACGCCGAGGCGATCCGCGACGGCGTCCTCGCGGCGGCTGGAACTCTCGACCGCACTACGGGCGGCACGCTCCTGCCCACCAAGAACTTCGAGTACGTCACCACCGACCAGTCCGGGAACCGGGTCGGGTACGAGTCGCTGCGGCGGAGCGTGTACCTGCCGGTGGTCCGCAACAACGTGTTCGCGTTCTTCCAGACCTTCGACTTCCCCGACCCGAGCACGATGAGCGGCAAGCGGGTGAACACGGTCGTCGCCCCGCAGGCACTGTACCTGCTCAATAGCCCGTTCGTCGCGGCACAGGCCAAGGCCTTCGCCGCCCGACTGTTGAAGGCCGAGCCGACCGACGACGAGGCCCGGGTGGCGCTCGCGTACCGCCTCGCGCTGGGCCGCCCGCCGGTGAGCGCGGAGGTGCGGGACGCGCTCGACTTCGTGAAGGCGTTCGAGGCCGGGCTGACGGCCGAGAACGACGCCCCGACCCGCAAGGCCCGCGCCTGGGCCGCGCTCGGCCGCGCGGTCTTCGCCAGCAACGAGTTCGTCTACGTCGAGTGACCGGACGAGCGTATCGCGTCCGCTGTTCTTGACCTCCCCCCTGGTGGGGGAGGTCGCTCCGAGTCTTCGAGGAGCGGGGGGGGGGAAGCCACACGAGGTGTTGAACGCTTCCCCCTCACCCGCCGCTCGAAGACTCGCGGCGACCTCTCCCCCCAGACGGGGGGCGAGGGGGGTGTGGCTGGCCCCCTCGGGACGCTTCACGGCGGTCCGAGGCAACACCTCTCCCCTGGTCTCGGGGGAGAGGTCGCGACGAGGCTCTGCGAGTCGCGG
>NZ_JBHYGG010000303.1:0-33770 GCF_051859125.1 Gemmata sp. | reverse complement strand
GGTGAGGCACACCCCCTCGCTGGCGCTCAGGGTTCGCCCCGATGTGTTGACGACTTCACTGAATTCCCGCCGCTCATTTGCCGACGCACCGGCCATTTCTCAACTCGCGTTCCGGTCGCGCAAGGCGGCCGGTGACCAGCGTTCCGACAGCGAGCCCGGCGGGGGAATCGCCGGGCTCGCCAAAGGACGAGGTTCGCATGATTACCCAGCCCACCAACCACCCCGGCCGCGTCACCGTGATCGCCCCGGACGGTACGGAAACCGTCAAGGCGGCCGACGGCATGCCGGACTGGCTCAAATTCGCCCGCGGCCGCGACGGGGGCACCGTGCCCGTCGTGCTCATCGCCCAGGTCCGCAGCGGCGTCGGGTTCACGTTCCACAGCTACGGGCCAGACGGGCGACTCGTCGCCGTCACCGCGTCGCTCGGCAACCTGCCGGTCGCGCCGCCCGACCGCGTCTCCGGCTGGTTCTGAGCCGGGGCGGGCGGCGCTCCCGCGACCCGCTCGCGGAGCGCCCCCGCGTCCTTCTCGAGTTCACCGATCTCTTCTTCCAGCTCCGCGATCTTCTCGCGGACCCGCGCCAGCCGCCGCTCCGGCGTCTGGCCCAGCACCCGTGCGACGACGTTCAGCAGGAGCAGCGCGTGCCACCCCTCGGTGGCGACGCCCCGCAGCCGGTACAGCCGCTCCATGCGGGCCAACTGCTCGGGGCTCAGCGCCTGGCCGGCCCGCAGCAGCCGCGCGAGCGGGGCCGCGTGCCACTTCGACAGTGCGAACTCCATCACCGGCAGCGCCACGATCGCGAGGTCCAGCCAGTTCTCCTTCGCGAACCGCAGCGGCTTCGGGTGCGCCGACGCCTT
Organism: Gemmata sp.; assembly: GCF_051859125.1. NCBI lineage: Bacteria > Pseudomonadati > Planctomycetota > Planctomycetia > Gemmatales > Gemmataceae > Gemmata > Gemmata sp. The sequence continues at coordinate 32,914 of NZ_JBHYGG010000303.1, read as the reverse complement.
CAGCACGAACTCGGCCGCGAACGCCACCCAGATCACCGCGACGCTCGCGTCGAGCGCGACCGCCAGCCACGGCGTCGCCCGCACCTCGTCGGCCCGCAGGTACTCCAGCCCCAGCACCGGGAGGATCATGAGGGCGGCCAGCACCATCGGCCCCGCGAAGGCGTGCTCCAGCCGCTCGCAGAGTTCCTTCCCCGGCTCGTGCCAGCCGATCCGCGGCACCCAGATGAGCCCCGTCCGCGGGTCCGGCTGCGCCATGCGCCACGGCGGCGCCACGCACACGATCAGCGCCCGCCACAGTACCGGGCGCAGCGGCTTCGTGCGGTCGCGGCACAAGACGCCCCACGCGGCCTCCAGGACGAACACCGGCCACACCGCGAGGACCGCGGTCGTGAGAACGTGCCGCTCGGCGGGCGTGACGCTGCCGCTAGTGCCGCGGTGGATCAGGCCGGCCGCGAGCACGAGGAACGCGAACCCGAGCAGGAACATCGCTCCGGCGCGGAGCGCGGCGAGGGCGGTCGGCGGGGCGGGGGTCATGCGGCTACCGGGGGCGGGGGCGGGGCAGGCGCCATCGTATGTGATCGCGGCCGCGAACTCGCCGCAAATCCACCCCCTCCCGTACAACATCCGCTGTCACTCGACCCCCGCACTCGGAGTTCACTTAATGGCCGCACCGTCCGCCCCCGCTGCCGACCCGTGGTTCCAGACCCTGTTCGCCGACCGCATCGGCGGGGCCAACTACGGCAAGGGGACCGACATCTACAAGTTCGAGAAGATCAAGCGGGCCAAGCGGAAGGCGCTCGCCGACCACCCGGAGCGGCAGCTCCTCGACTTCGGCATCGGCGAGAACGACGACATGGCCGACGCGTCGGTCCGCGACGCACTCGCCCACGAGGCCAACAAGGTCGAGAACCGCGGGTACGCCGACAACGGCATCCAGAACTACAAGGACGCGGCCGCCGGGTTCATGCAGCACCAGTTCGGCGTCACGCTCGACCCGGTCACGGAAGTGTGCCACTGCATCGGCAGCAAGCCGGCCTACGCGATGCTCCCGGCGTGCTTCATCAACCCCGGCGACGTGACCCTCATGACCGTCCCGGGCTACCCGGTCGCCGGCACCTGGACCCGGTACCTCGGCGGCGAGGTCGTGCGGCTCCCGCTCAGGGCCGAGAACGGGTTCTTCCCGGACCTCGACGGCATCCCGGCCGAGACGAAGAAGCGGGCCAAGCTGCTCGTCATCAACTACCCGAACTCGCCCACGGGCGCGGTCGCGACGCGGGACTTCTACAAGCGCGTCATCGAGTTCGCGCACAAGAACCAGGTCGTGGTCGTGCAGGACGCGGCGCACATCCTCCTGAGCTACGCCGCCGAGCCGCTGAGCTTCCTGCAAGTGGACGGGGCGAAGGAGGTCGGCGTCGAGGTCCACTCGATGTCGAAGGGGTTCAACATGATCGGGTGGCGGCTCGGGTTCGTGTGCGGGCACCCGAAGATCGTGCAGGCCTACGCCGACGTGAAGGACAACAGCGACAGCGGGCAGTTCATGGCGGTCCAGCACGCCGCGGCCCGAGCGCTGCGGACCCCGGCGATCCCGGCCGCGATCCGGGCGAAGTACCAGCGGCGGCTGGAGAAGCTGGTCGCGGCGCTGAAGCAGGCCGGGTTCACGTGCGAGGTGCCGGGCGGGACGTACTTCCTGTACACGGCGGCCCCGAAGGCGGCCGGCGACCGCACGTTTGGGAACGCCGAAGAGGCCTCGCAGTACCTGATCCACGACCAGAGCGTGTGCTGCGTGCCGTGGGACGACGCCGGGGCGTACCTGCGGTTCTCGGTCACGTACATCGCCACCACCGAGGCCGAGGAGGACGCGCTGATGGCCGAGACCGTCGCCCGCCTCAAGGGGATGAAGCTGTCGTTTTGACCGGCGGGGCGGCGAGCGCCTCGCGGGCCTTGGCGAGCACCGCCTCGAACGCCGGGTCGCCGCTGAGCTTCTCGAAGGCCCGCGCGAGCCGCACGTCGTCCGGGTGCCGGTCGCTGTACCCCAGCTCGAACGCGGTGCGGAGCGTGTCGGTCGCCCGCTTCCGCCGCGACTCGCTGGTGTCGGTGGACGTGGTCAACTCGGCCGACAGCGCGTAGGCCGCGGCCAACTTGAACGCCAGGGCCGCGTTGCCCGGGTCCCCCTCGAACAGCTTCTCCAGGGCCAGTCGGCCCTCGGCCAACTCGCGGCGGGCGGCCAGCATCTGGTCCTTGTTGGCCGCCTGGAACCGGGCCACGTACTGCGCCCGGAGGAGCTGCGTCTCGGCGATCGTCCCCCGCGCGGCGGAGCTGTACCCGCCCTTCTCCTCGGACACGTCCCTCGGCACCTCGCGGGCCAGGTCGAGCAACTCGGGCACGCCGTCGCCCTCGCCCAGGGTGATCTTCAGGTCGGCGACCGCGTTGGCGCTGCTGCACACGTCGCGGCGGAACTCGGTGACGTTCGGGTTCTCGGCCGCCACCTTCTTGCGGGACTCGAGCGCGAGCTCGGAGAAGTACTTCGCGGTGCCCAGGGCGCGGGACCGGGTCTGGATGCTGGCGCAGTTCCCCCACCCGCGGGAGAACTGCGACTGGGCCTTGCTCAGCTCCCGCTGGTACTGGTCGGACTGCCGCCCGACCCGCTTCATGATCTCGACCACGGCCTCGCGGACCCGGTGGGCGTTCCAGTACGCGGCGTCGGCGTCGGTGAGCCGGCGGGCGTTGAGGAGCACGTCGCCGAGGAACCCGTACCCCAGGGCCAGGCCGCGGAGGTTCTCGACCACGTCGCGGAACTTCTCGGCGTCGGCCCGCTCGAGGGCCGCGAGCCGGGCCGGGAGCGCGGCCAGGGCCGCGGGGGTCGGGGCCGCGTCGCCGCCGAGGTTCCGGGCCAGCGCGTCGCGGTGGAACGCGATGGCCCGCTCGTACGCCGCGGCCGAGTGGTCGCGGCTGCGGGGGTCGCGGTCGGCGAGTTCGCCCCGCAGGTGCCACGCCTCGCCGAGCAGCCGGGCCTCCCTCGCGGTGGCCGGGGCCGGGCCGAGCAGCGCCCCGACCGTGTCGCACGCGGCCGCCGCCTCGTCGTACCGGCCCAGCTCGAACGCGAGCCGCCCGAGCCGCCACTCGGCCTCGGCCCGGTTGGCCCGCGCCCCGGGCGCGTCGGCCGGCCCCGACCGGTACAGGTCGCGGGCCTCGGAGTAGGCGTCCCACGCCTTGTCCTTGCTCCCGGTCTCGTGGATCAGCTTGCCGACCTCGACCCACGACGTGGCGAGCCGGGTCTTGTCGTACCCGGGCTCGGCCTTGAGCTGGTCGTTGAGGGTCTTGTAGTACGCGAACAGCTTCCCCTTGAGCGGGTCGAGTTCCTTGGTGTTGCGGAGCTCCCCGCTCACGATCATGTTGCGGATGCCGTCGAGGGCCAGCAGCGCGTCGTCGCTCCGCTTGTTGAGCCGGGCCTCGTTCTCCCGCTGCACCCGGGCGAGCCGCTCCTGGTCGGCCTGCTTCTGGGCGGCGCGGTCGTGCTCGTACTCGCGCTGCTGCCGCTCGGCCCGGGCCTCGAGCGACTGCGTCTGGTAGTAGAACCCGCCGACGGTGAGGGCCGCGGCCGCGAGCACGGTGACCGCGACGGTCGCGGCCTGCCACGGCCGCCGCCGGACCTGCCGCCACGCCTTCTCCCACGACGCCGCGGACCGGGCCACGATGGTCTCGCCGTTGAGCCAGTGCCGCAGGTCGTCGGCCAGGTCGCCCGCGGTCGCGTACCGCTGGCCCGGGGTCTTCCGCAGGCACTTCAGGCAGACGGTCGCGAGGTCGCGGTGGAGCCGGGGGACCAGTTGCGTCGGCGACGGGGGCTCGGCCCACCGGACCATCTCCAGCGTCTCGACGAGGTTCGCGCCGCGGAACGGCGGGCGGCCGGTGAGCATCTCGTACAGGATCGCCCCGAGCCCGTACACGTCCACCGCCGGCCCAAGTTCCTTGACCTTCCCCTCCGCCTGCTCGGGGGCCATGTAGCTCGGCGTCCCCATGACCGCCCCGGACGGCGTCATGCCGGACGACACCTCGAGCTGCTTGGCGAGCCCGAAGTCGGTGAGCTTCAGCACCCCGCCCTTGCCGCGGAGCACGTTGGCCGGCTTCAGGTCGCGGTGGATGACGCCCTTCTCGTGGGCGAAGTGGACGGCCCGGGCCAGCACCTCGGCCATCTCGGCGGCGCGGCGGGGCTCGACGGGCTGGCCCTTCAGCTCGCGGTCGAGGCTCCCGCCCTCGGCGAACTCCAGCGCGATGTACGGGCGGCCGTCGGGGGTGGTGTCGATCGCGAAGATCTGGACGATGTTCGGGTGGCTCAGGAGCGCGATCATCTCCGCTTCGCCGCGGAACCGGCTCGACTCGAACGGGTCGGTGTTCCGCAGCACCTTCACCGCGACGTGCCGGCCCAGGTTCCGGTCGATCGCCTTGTACACGCGGCCCATGCCGCCCTCGCCGATCTCGCTGACGACCACGTACTCGCCGAACGACAGGACCGTGCTGGCCGCCGAGTCGCTGTCCCCGCCGATGTCGGGCGCGGACGAGGGGCCGGCGATGGTCCAGCCCACGGTGGGGGCCGCGGCCTCCGCTTCCGGGTCGGGGGGGAGCCGGGAGAAGGTCACGGTCGGCCGGGACATGCCAGTGGTCGGTAGAGACGTATCCACAATTCCACCCGCTCACGTGAAAGTGCCCGGTTGGGCGAACCGGGTCGCTACCCAGGAATGCGAAAAGCCCTCGCCGTTTGACGCGCGACGCGAGATAATTCCCTTCCGCGGAGCGCAACTGATCGGGCGGGGCGGCATTCGGGTCGCGATTCACCCACCGATCATACGCGATGGTCCCGTCCCTTCGGACAGGATCGGCCGATTTTTTTCACCCCGGGGCCGAATCCGCCGGCGCGACGCAGACGCCCCCTCGGGGGGACCGCACGGCCGGCACGAACCGCTCGCTCGTTCGAGGCGCCAATGGCGGCCGAACTCCCCCTGTTGCTCCCGTCGGACGCCGCCCGCAACCGCGAGGGGGTCGCCCGGGTGACCGTCGCCGCCGTGGACCGCGGGGCGCGAGCCGACCCGCACGAGGACTGGGTCGCCGTCGAGGAGCCGCTCGAAATCGTGATCGAGTTCGGCCCCGCCGACGCCCGCACCCGCCGCACCGCGTCGCTCACAATGCGGACGCCCGGAAACGACGCCGAACTCGCCGCCGGGTTCCTGCTCGCCGAGGGCGTCGTTAGCGGCCCCGGCGACATCCAGCTCGTCACCCCGTGCGGGCACCCGAACGCGGTGCGCGTCGAACTGCGGCCGGCCGTGCCGGTTGTGCTTTCGGGCCTCGAACGTCATTTTACGACTTCGTCCAGTTGCGGGGTGTGCGGGAAGACGTCGCTCGACTCGCTCGCGGCCCGCGCGACGCCGCTCCCCGGCGCCGATCAACCGTGGCTCGCGGCCGAGATCGTTCACCGCCTGCCGGCGATTCTCCGCGAGTCGCAGCCGACGTTCGACCGCACCGGCGGCCTGCACGCCGCGGCGCTGTTCGACGCCGCGGGGGGCCTGCTCCTTGTGCGGGAGGACGTGGGGCGGCACAATGCGGTGGACAAGCTGGTCGGTGCGGAACTCATGGCGGGCCGGTTGCCGCTCGACCGCCGGGTGCTCCTGGTGAGCGGCCGCGCGAGCTTCGAGCTGGCGCAGAAGGCGGTCGCGGCCGGCGTGTCGGTGCTGGCCGCCGTGGGCGCGCCGTCGAGCCTAGCGGTGGACCTCGCGACCCGCTTCGGGCTTACGCTCCTCGGGTTCGTCCGCGACCACCGGTTCAACGTGTACGCCCACGGCGGCCGGCTCGTTTAGCGGCGGACCGGTGGGGCAGGCATTCTTGCCTGCCTCCGAGCGCCACTGGCGGCAGGCAAGAATGCCTGCCCCACCAGACACAGAAACGACACCACGACCCGGGCCTTCTCACATGACCACCCACGACGGCACCTGCCCCCCGGAGCCCGACACGCTGAGCGTCGGGCACCCGAAGACCGCCGCGGCCGGGTTCACCGCGGTCGTCAAGTCGATGGCGCACGTCTGGGGCGAGGCCGGGTTCTTCCGCGGCACCCGGGCGCTGATGCTCCTCAACCAGTCGAGCGGGTACGACTGCCCGAGCTGCGCGTGGCCCGACCCGGACGACGTGCGGTCGCGGACCGAGTTCTGCGAGAACGGCGCGAAGGCGATCGCGTGGGAGGCCGACACGCGGAAGATCGGCCGCGAGTTCTTCGCGCAGTGGAGCGTTGCGGACCTCGCGCAGCAGACCGACTACTGGCACGGGCAGCAGGGCCGACTCGTGGAGCCGCTCGTGCTGCGGCCCGGCGGGACGCACTACGAGCCGATCGCCTGGGACGCCGCCTTCACGCTCATGGCCGGCGAACTGAACGCGCTCGCGAGCCCCGACGAGGCGCTGTTCTACACCTCGGGCCGCGCGTCGAATGAGGCCGCGTTCCTGTACCAACTGTTCGTGCGCCAGTTCGGCACGAACAACCTGCCCGACTGCTCGAACATGTGCCACGAGTCGAGCGGCTCGGCCCTCGGGCCGACCGTCGGCATCGGCAAGGGCACGGTGAAGCTCGACGACTTCGAGAAGGCGCAGCTCATCCTCGTCATCGGCCAGAACCCGGGCACCAATCACCCGCGGATGCTCACGGCGCTCCAGAAGGCGAAGCGGGCGGGCGCGAAGATCGTCGCCGTGAACCCGCTCCCCGAGGCGGGGCTCCTCGCGTTCCGCAACCCACAGGAGGTCGGCGGGATGCTCGGGTTCGGCACCCCCCTGACCGACACCTACCTCCGCGTGAGGGTCGGCGGCGACGCGGCGCTGTTGCAAGGGCTGATGAAGGCGGTGTTCGCGCTCGACGTCGAGAAGCCCGGCACCGCGATCGACCGGGCGTTCGTCGCCGAGTACACCGAAGGGTTCCACGACCTGCGCGCCGCGACCGAGGCCGTGCCGTGGGACTTCGTCGTCGAGCAGTCGGGCGTTTCGCGCGAGCAGATCGAGGACGTCGCGAAGCAGATGGCCGCGTCGGAGCGCATCATCGCGTGCTGGGCGATGGGGGTGACGCAGACGCCGAACGCCGTCGGCACGATCCGCGACCTCGTGAACCTGATGCTGCTCCGCGGCGCGATCGGGAAGCCGGGTGCGGGGCTGTGCCCGGTCCGCGGGCACTCGAACGTGCAGGGCGACCGCACGATGGGGATCTACGAGAAGCCGTCGGCTCAGTTCCTCGACGCGCTCGGCAAGGAGTTCGCGTTCGACCCGCCGCGGCTCCCGGGGCACGACACGGTCGACGGCATCCGGGCCATGCGCGACGGCACGGCGAAGGTGTTCGTCGCGCTCGGCGGCAACTTCCTCTCGGCGACGCCGGACACCGCCGCCACCGCCGCGGCGCTCCGCAACTGCCGGCTCACGGCGCACGTCTCGATCAAGCTGAACCGCTCGCACCTCGTGCCGGGCCGCACGGCGCTGATCCTCCCGTGCCTCGGCCGCACCGAGACCGACCGGCAGGCCGGCGGGGTGCAGTTCGTGACCACCGAGAACTCGATGGGCGTGGTGCAGAAGTCGCAGGGGAAGCTGACCCCCGCGTCGCCGCACCTGCTGAGCGAGCCGGCGATCGTCGCACGCATGGCGGCCGCGACGCTCGGCAAGCGCAGCACGATCGATTGGTTGAACCTCGTGGCCGACTACGACCGCATCCGCGAGCGCATCGAGCGGGTGATCCCCGGGTTCACGAACTACAACCAGCGGGTGCGGCGGCCGGGCGGGTTCTACCTGCCCAACGGCCCCCGCGACCGCCGCTTCACGACACCGAACGGCCGGGCGAACTTCACCGTGAACCCGGCCGCGGCGAACCGGCTCGAACCGGGCCAGTTGGTGATGATGACGATCCGCACGCACGACCAGTTCAACACGACGGTGTACGGCCTCGACGACCGCTACCGCGGCATCTCGCAGGGCCGCCGCGTGGTGCTGCTCAACGCCGACGATGTCCGCGAGCGCGGGTTGAAGGCCGGCGACGCGGTGGACCTCGTGAGCCACTTCCGCGGCGAGACCCGCACGGCCCCGCGGTTCGTGGTCATCGAGTACGACATCCCGCGGGGCTCGGCCGCGACGTACTTCCCCGAGGCGAACGTGCTGGTCCCGCTCGACAGCGTCGCCGCGGTGAGCAACACCCCGACGTCGAAGTACGTTGTCATCACGCTGCAGCGTGCGGCAACGTGAGCGAGCGGCACGCACTCCACCTCGGAAGGAACCGCCATGTCGTGGGATCGCGTCCGCGGGCACGCCGACGTTCAGCAGTCGTTCCGCGGCGCGTTCGCGGCCGGCCGGTTCGGGCAGAGCTTCCTGTTGGTCGGCCCCGACGGCGTCGGCAAGCGGCTGTTCGCCCGCGAACTCGCCAAGGCGCTGCTGTGCGAGCGGCCCCCGGCCCCGCTGACCGCGTGCGACGCGTGCCCGGGGTGCGCGCAGGTCGGGGCCGAGACGCACCCGGACTACCACACGCTCCGCACCCCCGCCGGGAAGCAGGAACTCCCCGTCGACGAGATGCGGGCGTTCTGCGCCAAGCTCGCCCGCAAGCCGTCGCGGGGCAACCGCACCGTCGGCGTGGTGATCGACGCCGACGACTTCAATAACGAGTCCGCGAACAGCTTCCTCAAGACGCTCGAAGAGCCGCCGCCCGGGGCGGTGCTGATCCTCATCGCGACCGGGCTCGACCGCCAGTTGCCGACGATCCTCTCGCGGTGCCAGGTGGTGCGGTTCCAACCGCTGAGCGCCGCGGACGTCGCCAAGGTGCTCGAATCCGAGGGGGTCACCGACCCGGCCCGGCGCGAGCGGCTCGCGCGGCTCGCGGGCGGGAGCGTCGCGCGTGCGGTCGCGCTCGATGATGATGCGATCTGGCAGGTCCGCGAGACGCTGATCGCCGGGGTCACCTCGCAGCGGCCGAACTTCGCGAGGCTCGCCGAGACGTGGCAGAAGTTCGTCGAGGACGCGGGCGACGACTCGGCCGCGAAGCGCACGCGGGCGTCGGTGGTGATCGGGTTCTTGGTGGACGCGCTGCGGCAGGCGCTGCGGCTCGCGCTCGGGTCGGAGGTCACCGGCCTCGACTCGGCCGACGAGCCGCGCCTGCGGGCGCTCGCCGAGCGGCATGGCCCGGACCGCTTGCTGGAGTTGATCGAGAAGTGCGTCGAGGCCGACTACCGCGTCGAGCGCCGCGTGCAACTCATCCTGGTCATCGAGTCGGTGCTGGAGCAGGTGACGCGGGTGCCGAAGTAGTCGGGCACGCCGCCTTCGTTCCGGTGCGAGAACTGCGGGACGCAACCATGATCGTCGTGAAGGTCGGCGGGAGCCTGTACGACCACCCGCTACTGGGGCCGGGTTTCAAATCCTATCTCGATTCGCTCGCGCCGGCCGAGGTGTGGCTCGTCCCCGGCGGCGGCGACATCGTCGAAGCGATCCGCAAGCTCGACGCGGCCCACGCGCTCGGCGACGACGCTTGCCACGCGCTCGCGGTCCGCGGGATGGAACTGGCCGGCGAGTTCCTGCACGAGTTGATCGGCTTCGGCTCCGACCGAGTGAGCTTTCCGGCGCTCGACCGCTGCGCCGTGCCGCACTCGTGGGACGTCACGTCCGACAGCATCGCGGCCCGCATCGCGCGCGACTACTCGGCCGAGCGACTCGTGCTGCTGAAGTCGATTGACGCGCCGGCCGGGACGCCGTGGGCCGCCGCCGCGGACCGCGGGTGGGTGGACCGGTACTTCCCGACGGTGATCGCGGGGGCGGCGTTCCCGGTCGAGGTGGTGAACTTCCGCCGCGTGCTCGACGCACTACACGAATGACTCGACGTCCGGCTTGAACTCGCGGCACGCGGCGAGCAGGTCGGGCACCGGGCGCTTCTCGAGGATCTGCGGGCGCGGCCACGCGCCGGGGCGGCGCTTGCGGATGTACCACATCGCGCCGGCGAAGTCCCAGTCGCGGTCGAGCATCAGCGCCAGCGCCACCACGAGCACCGACCGCGACTTCCCGTCGGTGCAGGACACGAACACCTCGTGCCCGGCCTGCCGCCACGCCCGCACATACCACACGGCCTCGGCCAGCACGTCGGACCGCACCGGGCTCGTCTCGGCGAGGGCGAGCTCCACCGCCTCGACCTCCTCGGGGAGCCGCATCCCGAACCCGCTGATCTCGCCGCCCGCCACGTTGAGCAGCCGCGTGAACCCGGTGCGGTCCAGTTCCGCCGGCTGGAGCGGCGCGCTGCCGCACCCCAGCCCGGTCTCGATCAGGCTCCAGGTCTTCGCGGCGTGCGGCGGCCCGCGGTCCTCGTCGGCCAGCCGCAGGTCCTCGGCCTCCATTCGGGCGCGCCGCAGCTCCGCCTCGTCGCCCGCGAGGTACCGCCGGACCGACTGGACGACCGCGTCGCGGGTCGGCCCGTCCACGAGCTTCGGGTGGGGCTGGACCTGCGGCCGCACGGCCCTCATGCGGGCGACCGCGTCGTCCCAGGAGACGCCGTCGCGGCCCATCCAGTACAGGGCCACAAGCGTCGCGCTGCGCGACTGCCCCTGCTGGCAGTGGACGAGGGTCCAAAGGTTCCGGCGCTGGAAGTGCGCGAGTTCGAGCGCGGCCCGGCGGAGGAACGCGACAGGGGCCGGGATGCCGTCCTCGATGGGCTGCTGCAGGACCTTGATGAGGGGCGGGAGGCCCGCGAGGTACGGCGGGTGGTTCGTGTCCCAGATGTTGACGACCGCCTCGAACCCGACGGAGAGGATCTCCCGGGCCGCTTGCGGCGTCCCCGACAGGGCGAGCCCCACCTCTAGTGTGTCGAAGTCGAAGGCCATACTCGCCCGACCGTCCTGGGGTCCGCCGGCACGCGGGACACCATACCTTTAGCACACGCTTCCCGGGAGCGCCGGTGGGCGCGGGTCCGGGTCGCGGGCGAGCCACTGTTCCCATGGATATTCGGCCGCCGGAGGTGGGTGCGGGCCGCGTCGAGACGTGTTGGGAACAGAAGCGGCCGGGGCTCGCCCCGGCCGCTCGCCAAGTCTGAATCAGCGCATCATTCGAGGGTGAACGCCTCGCCCTGGGCCATCGTGCCGATCGCGACGCGGGTCGGGCCGGTCACGCTGGTCGTCAGGAACCGCACGCTCCCGTCCAGGAACATCGCGTTCACCCCGCCCGTGTGCCGACTGCTGTACGCGAGCGCCGTGCGGCTCTTGGCCGGGTCGTCGTTCGTCACGTTGTAGTTGAACGGGACGGCCGTCGAGCCCACCGACTGCTGCACGGAGTTATTGTTGTTGGGGCTGCCCATCGCCCACGTGCCGCCGCCGTTGGCCGTGTACCCGTCGAACGACTCCGACACCCGGTACCGCTCCGAGACGCCGAGCGTGTTGCTCGTGCCGTCGGTGATCGACGACATCTTGGTCTCGGTGTTGAACCCGAACGCCCCGTTGAACCGGTACAGGTTCCCCGAGCCGCGGATGTTGAACGAGCCGTTGGCCCCGCTGAGGTTGTCGTCCATGTGGGCCGCCCACTCGCTCCCGCCCCCGTTGACCGAGTCCGGGCCGACGTCGCCGGTCTGGTTGGCGGCGTAGCTGATCGCGTACCGGGCCGCGATCCCCTGGCTGTTGTACGTCGGCTGGTCGGTCGTCGACGGGCACCGGAACATCGACACCTGCGCCTCGGCGAGGGACTGGTAGTTCCCGCCGTCGGTCCAGTTCGGGGTCAGCACGAGCGGGGCGCGGTTGAACAGGGCCCCCTGCTCCATGTACGGCAGGATGAAGTACGACCAGAACGTCACCGGAGACTCCGGCGGGGACTGGTCCGCCAGCCGCGACCGGGCGTATCCCGGGGGGAACTTCTGGAGCGTGTCGTGGTGCGCGTGCAGCGCGATGCCGATCTGCTTCAGGTTGTTCTGGCACTTCATGCGGCTGGCCGCCTCGCGGACCTTCTGGACCGCCGGGAGCAGGAGCCCGATGAGGATAGCAATGATGGCGATGACGACCAACAACTCGATGAGCGTGAACCCAAACTTCGGACGGGATCTGTTTACCACGGCGAAACCTCGCGTATGAGAAATAATCGAGCGGGCGGATGAGGAACCCGCTACTTCCGGAGGGGCTTGAGGGGGACGTCAATGACGTTGTCCCCTGCTTTCACGTCGTGCTCGGTCGGGGTCAGGTCGTACTTGTACTCGTGCCCGGGCCGGACGGGGTACGGGAGGTCGGACGGGCTGACGATCACCCGGTGCTTGCCGACCGACTTCAACTCGAGCGAATAACTTCCGTCCGGCCCGAGGGGCACCGCGGCGCTCGGCCCGGTGTTATCGGCCCCCTGCCCCAACGGGCTGAACTGGATGGTGCCCGGCACCGGGTTGCCGTCGGCAGTCACCTTGCCGGTGACCTTCGCGCCCGGCGCACCGCACCCCGCGAGCGCGATCAAAGGGAAAACGAGAACCGAGAAGAATGAGCGACACATGAGTGCGAGCTTTCTGAAATGAGCCCCAGAACAAGCGTGCGCCTGGGGTCGCACCAACGATAATAATATACCACCGCGCGGCGGGTCTCATTCATGAGAAATGGAGCGGCCCTCTGATTCCAGCGATGCCGGAATCAGAGGGCTCGTCGGCCGCTTCGGGTGATGGATGTGAGCGGCGCGCGGCGGGGTAAGTGAACTTTCCTGCCGCCGGTTTCAATCGCCGCAACTCGCGGAGTCGCGGGGGCAGCGGGTGCCCGGTCCTCAGTTATCGGTAGTGGTTTCGCCCCCGGACTTGGTCGCGAGCCCACGGCGGTTGAGGTCGGAGGTCGCGTCGGTCAGGAACTTCACGCTCCCGTCCATCATGGCGAAGTTCGCCCCGCCCGTGTGCCGCGAGCTGAACCCGGTGAATAGCAGCGAGTCGTTCGTCCCGCCCCCGTTGATCGCCACGCCGAGCGAGCCGCCGAACTTCGGGTGCGTGTTCTGCACCGAGGGGCCACCGATCCCCCAGTACCCTCCCGAGGTGAAGCCTGATGAGAACCGACGGTATCGCTCGCCGAGACCAACCGTGTTGCTAGTGCCGTCCGTGATGTCCGTGAGTCGAACTTCCGAACCCTGATTGAACGTGCCATCGAACCGACCGTGGGGCGAGCGCCTTCCGAACGTCCCGAGTCCTCCGTTGCCCCCGTCGTCCATGTGGTTGTGGTTCTCGCCCGAGCCGTTGTACGTTCCGGTCGGCGTCGTCGGGTTGCCAACGCACCCGGACATCACCACCCCGTAGCTCACCGCGGGGCGACCGGTGATTGACACCCCACCCTCGGTCACGTCGTACGTCTCCAGGTCGGTCGTCGACGGGCACCGGTAGGTCGGCACCTTCGCCTGGAGCGCCGTCAGCGCCGTCCCGGACCAGTCCGGCGGGAACGTTTGCGGGATCGTGTTGAAAAGAGGCCCCTGCTCGATGTACGGCAGGATGAAGTACGACCAGTAAGCCGCGGCATGGCCGGCGGTGTCGCCGTAACCTTCACGGGCGCACCCCGGAGGCAACTTCGTGTACACGTCGTGGAAGCCGTGCAGCGCCAGAGCGATCTGCTTGATGTTGTTGGAGCACTTGGCGCGGGCCGCGGCCTCACGCACCTTCTGGACTGCGGGGAGGAGCAGACCGATGAGGATCGCGATGATCGCAATCACCACCAGCAACTCAATGAGCGTGAACGCCGACCTGGGACGCTGAAGAGAGAGCGGCATGAGACACCTCGGGGAGCGAGGACAGACGGATGAAGCGACGGAAAGGGTAGGGTAACCGTGCGAACGAATGAATCGCGGCGCGGCTCTGAAGCTACCGCCGCTCTAATCTCACCTTACACTTGTGCGGTTGCCACGCAAGATGAGCTGCATATGGCGCAAATTCAAGCGACCCCGGACGGTAGGCCGCCCGGGGTCGTGGAATGCAGATGCCGTGCCGGTCAGTTCAGCGGGAAGGTCTCACCGCCGTTACGAGTTCCGGCAGCTCGATACCCGTCAGAGTTGACACCGTTGGTGATGAATCGCACAGAACCGTCTACGAATGCGAAGTTGCCACCACCAGTGTGCTGGCTGCTGAATGCCCGGTCCATCTTCTTGGCAGCACCGCCGTTCGACGTTGCCGTGTCGGTGGCCGTGTCCTGCGAGTTCACGGGGTACGCCGCGTCCATGATCCGAAACGCATTGTGCTGTGCGCCCTGACCCGAGCAACTCGGGTTGCCGCCGGCCCAGATCGGGAACCGGTTGGTCTCAGTGATCGCGTACAGGGTGCTGTTCTTGCTCCCGGTCGCCTCGCCCACCGCGGCGGTGTTGCTGGTACCGTCCGTGACCATCGCCATCGTCACAGGCCAAGTTCGGTCATTGTTATTGGAGTGCAGCAGGATGCCGTTCATGGTCGCGCCAGTCGGGGACGACCAACTGTTGAACACACCAGCGGTAGTGTCGCTGCCCATGTTGCCGAGGTAGTTCGACTTGCCGTACCCGTTGGTCGTGGTCGTGGCCCACGAATCGCTCGGACACATGAACACGCTCAGAACCGCCTTGGCAGCACCCCCACCCGCCGTGGTGTTGACCCGACACGCTGTCGTCGGAACTCCACCCGTGTCGAGGCCGGTGGTGCCGGACGGCAGCGACGGGTGTACGTTCAATCCGCCGCCCGGATTGATGAGCAGGAAGTTGGCCGTGTCGGTTTGTAGGTTGTTATACAGGTTCTGCTGTTCGACGTAGGGGAGGATAGCCGTCCCCCAACCCCAGGCGTTCATGTCGTCCTGTTGCTGGCCGACGGGGAACTTCAGGTACACGTCGTGGTACGCCTGGAGCGCGATGCCGATCTGCTTGAGGTTGTTCGTACACTTGGTGCGGGCCGCAGCCTCGCGGACCTTCTGGACCGCGGGGAGGAGCAGGCCGATGAGGATCGCGATGATCGCGATCACCACCAACAACTCGATCAGCGTGAACGCTTTCCGGGAGAGCGGGCGGAGAGACATAAGGGCACCTCTTAGAGCGGGCGATGGATGGCGCAGCGGCAGAGAAAGAAGCGATTGAGGCCACCACCACGCCCACCAATCTTAGTCCCGCGTTCACGGGACGTTAACACGGAAACAAGGAAATCTCCCTCGTAACAGGTTACTTAGGGGCCAATTCCGCGGTGTGACCTAAATGTTACAATTCGGTGCGAATGAGATGCCGTCTTGGAGGAATCGCCTTCAAATGTGGCTTATCATCTCGCGGGCGCAAAAATGCGAGCTCCGCATGAGTCATTTGGGTGGACGATGGGAGGGGCCGAGCCAGATGGGGAGAGTCGCTGATTCGCACCCACGCGGTCGCAAGTGGTGAGACGAGCCCGACGCACCGATGCCTTCCGCAATGGCCCAGGTGCGCCCCCGTGAGTGGGGGGCTGGGGAAGAACCCGAGTGGTGACGGAACGACGCGGTCGCGGCGTCACGCCTTGCCGCGCTCGGGGCGCTGCGGCTTCACCTTCTCGTACATGAGCCGCACGAGCTGCTCCAGCAGTTCGAGGTACTCGGTGCCGGCGATCTCGCGGACCTGGCAGACGAGCAGCCGGCGGCGCTCGAGCAGGTCCACGCAGTTCTCGACGCCCATCATCTGGAGCGGCCCGCCGGGGGCCTGCATCTCGAGGAGCTCTTGGATCTCCTCGGACCGCAGCGCGGCGGCCCGCTCCCGGTTCCGCTCCAGCCAGTTGACGAGGTCGGGGAGCGAGGCGCGCTCGTAGAGGAGCTTGAGCGCCTCCTCGTCGGCCGGCGGCTTGCCGTGCATCCGCGGGAGGAGCCGCTCCAGGGGGAGGTTGCGCAGCTCGCTGACGGTGACGCCGAGCGCGTCGGCGCACTGGCTCACGGTGGCGTTCCGCAGCCGCCGCTTCGGGCCGCTGTGCAGGATCTGCCGGACCGTGTGCCGGTTCAACTGGGAGATGCGAGCGAAGTCTTCCTGATTCCAGCCGCGCTCCTCCACGAGGCGCGCGATCTTGTTCGCCAGATCGGCACCCGGACCAACCGTGACAGCGTTCATCCGTGTACTCTCTTCCGGGCACCGCCCCCGGTGCCCTGCCCCGTCGCCCCCGAACCGCCCCCCTCGACAATCCTAATGCGGGCAGAATCGGTTGGAAGACCGGAGTGGTGGGTTCCGAGAAAAAGTCGCCCGTTTGAAGGACCGGACCGTCGGGAGGCACCGAAAAAATGACCGCGGGAGGCCGCGAGGAGCAAGAGCGCCGGGTCGGGCGGTCCTCACTTCTCGCGGCCTCCCGCGTGGCGGCGTCCGAGCCGCGACAGGCAGGGGTCCCACCCGGGCGGGTGTCGGAAATCCGGTCAGTACGGGCTGTTCGGGGTCGACAGCTTGATTCCCGAGCTGGGCACGACCGGCAGGGCCGGGAGCGTGACCGGGGCCGGAGCGGCCGCCGGCGGGAGCGGCAGGCTGATGCCCTTCGGCGCGTCCTTCGGGGCGTCCTTGACCTTGGGCATCTCCTTGGGGGCGTCCTTCGTGGCCGGCGGGGTCACGACCGGGCCGGGGGTGGCACAGCCGGCGACCGGGGCGGCCCCGACGGTGCCGCAGGTGTCGCACGCCGGGGCGCACTCCTTCTTCTTGGCGAAGTGGGCCTTGAGCTTGTCGAAGAACCCGATCTTCTTCTTCTCAGCGCACGGGTCGCACGTGTCACAGGCCGGGGCCGGGGCCGCACAGGCGTCGCACGCCGGGGCGCTCTCCTTCTTCTTGGCACAGTGGGCCTTCAGCTTGTCGAAGAACCCGATCTTCTCCTTGGAACAAGCGTCACAGGCCGGGGCCGGGGCGGCGCAGGCGTCGCACGCCGGGGCGCTCTCGGCCTTGCACTTCGGGGCGCACCGGGCCTTGATCCGGTCGAGGAGCTTGGGCTTCGACGCGCACGGGTCGCACGAGGGGGCGGGGGCGGCGCACGCGCACCCGCCGGCCTGGATGATCGCGGGCGGCGCCTCACCCCACCCGGCGGGGACCACGTCGCCGCCCGCACCGAGAGCAGAGGTCAGGACCAGTAGAGCTGCGTTCAAGGTGTTCCTCCTGCCAGAGAGAGTGGGTACCGGCAACCGCCGGGGTTGTTTTCCCGTTACTTCGGATCGACCCCGCGGGAACCCGCCGTGAAGCCGGCCGTAGGGAATGTCAGCAGGTGGGCCGAATTGACGCGCGGTCCCACCGTCTGCTTGCTCTCTGCTGTTTGGGTCCAGTTGGCCGCACGCCGAGGAGAGGGGGAGCGGGGGGGACCGGGAAATGGGGAGAGAGGATCGAGACGCACCGGTTGTTCCGTCCGCTCTCCGCTCGGCGGCTCCTCCGGTCCCGAACGGGTTGCCCTTGCCCCGGCGGTGGACATGCGTTTCTATATGTGAACCCCGCCACCAGGAGCGCCGCCGTGCCCCGCACCGACAAGGTTTGGCATCTCCGCCCGCACGACCCGGCCGCCACGCAGCGGCTCGCGGCCGCGGCGAACATCTCCCCCGTCGTGGCGCAGCTCCTGCTCAACCGCGAGGTCCGCGAGCCGGCCGCCGCCCGGCGGTTCCTGGAGTGCCCGCTCGCCGGCCTGCACCCGCCGCACACGCTCCCCGGGGTCACCGAGGCGTCCGAGCGGATCGCGCGTGCGGTGATCGAGAAGCGGCGGGTGTGCATCTACGGCGACTACGACGTGGACGGCGTGACCGGCACCGCCATCATGCTCCGCCTCCTCGGCAAACTCGGTGCGGACGTCACGTACCACACCCCCGACCGCATCTCCGAGGGGTACGGCCTGAACGCCCGGCGGCTGAAGGACCTGGCGCAGTCGGGGGTGTCGGTGGTCGTGAGCGTCGACTGCGGGATCGCCAGCGTCGCCGAGGCCGACGAGGCCAAGGCGCTCGGGCTGGAGCTGATCGTCACCGACCACCACGAGATGAAGGTCGGGCTCGACGGCCCGATGCTGCCGGACGCGGCCGTGATCGTCCACCCGCGGCTGCCGGGGGGCAGCTACCCGTTCGGCGACCTGTGCGGGGCCGGGGTCGCGTTCAAGGTGGCGTGGGCCGTGGCCCAGAGGTGCTGCGGGTCGGACCGCGTCCCGCCCGAGGTCCGCGAGATCCTGCTCGACGGGGTCGGGCTCGCGGCGCTCGGGCTCGTCGCCGACGTGGTGCCGCTCCGCGACGAGAACCGCATCTTCGTGAAGCACGGGCTGGAGCGGATCCGCACCAACCCGTCGGTCGGGCTCCGGGCGCTCATGGAGGCCGCCGGCATCAAGGCCGACGACGCGGTCACCTCCGAGGACGTGGGGTACAAGCTGGCCCCGCGGCTGAACGCGGCCGGGCGACTCGGGTGCGCCCGCATCGCCGTGGACCTGCTCACCACGAACAGCCCGAGCGCGGCCCGGACCGCGGCCGAGTTCCTCGAAGGGCAGAACGGGCAGCGGCAGGCGATGGAGCGGAAGTACACGCAGCAGGCCAAGGAGATGGTGGACCTCGACTTCGCGAACGACCCGGCGATCGTGGTCGCGTCGCACGAGTGGAAGGCCGGGGTCATCGGCATCGTCGCGAGCCGGCTCGTGGACCACTACGGCAAGCCGGCGCTGGTGATCGCGCTGCCCGAGAACCGCGACAAGGACGCGGTCGCCACCGCGAGCGGCCGGAGCATCACCGGGTTCCCGCTCAACGTCGCGCTCCAGGCGATGGACGAACTGCTCGACGGGCACGGGGGGCACGCGAAGGCGGCCGGGTTCAAGATCCGCTCCGAGCGGGTCCCGGCGTTCCGCGACCGGTTCAACGCCTACGTCGCGAAGCAGTTCCCGGGCGGCGCGCCGGCCCCGCGGCTCGAACTCGACGCCGAGGTGCCGCTCTCGGCGCTCACGTTCGGCCTGTTCCGCGACCTCGACAAGCTCGAACCCTACGGCGAGGGGAACCCGCGGCCGCGGTTCCTGGCGGCGGGGCTCAAGGCTGAGGGTGCGCGGCTCATCGGGGCCGGCGACGCCAAGAAGCACCTCGACTTCCGCGTCCGCCAGGGCGACACGACGATGCGGTGCGTGGCGTGGAACATGGCCGACCGCATGGAGGAGCTGTTGAGCGCCGGCGGCGACTGCTGCCTCGCGTTCACCCCGAAAATCAACGCGTGGAAGGGCAGCCGCAAGATCGAGTTGCAGGTCGCCGACCTCAAGCCGGGCAAGACCGTGGCGCTGGGGTGAGGCCAATCAGGAAGAGTGTTGATCCGCAGATTACGCAGATGGACGCAGATTTTCAGACAGAGGACAGAGGACCATAACTCTGGTCTTCGACTGATCTCTGACTTCTGTCCTCTGATTTCAAATCTGTGTCCATCTGCATAATCTGTGGATCACTCTCTTCTGTCTTCGATCCGCCGGTACGTGTACGGGAACCCCTTGATCTGGCCGGTGCAGCGGTACACCAACACGGTGCGGAACGGCTTCCCGCCGCGGGTCATCGGGAACGACGCGACCGGCTCAACGCTGCGGAACACGATCCCCATGATCCGCGGCTCGTCCGGGTTGTCGGTGGTGGTGACGTAGAGCGCGTTCCAGCCCACCCAGTCGTCGGGGTGGCTCCAGTACGCGAACCCGCGGGCGTCGCCGATGTTGTAGCACAGCACCGGCACCCGCTCCCGCAGCGCGAACGCGAGCTGCCCGCTGTCGTACCACCGCATCGTGACGACGGCCGTGTTCGGCTCGGCGAGCAACCCGCGGGCCTCCAGTTCGTCCGCGACCGAGTCCCACCCGCTCGCGTCGGTCAGCGGGTCCTTCCCCGCCACCTCGAAGTCGAACACCCCGAACTTCGCCTGTGCGAGTCCCGCTCCCGCGATGCTCAGGAGAAGGCCCGTCATCGCAGCGACCGCCCACCGCGAGCGCACCGGGTTGCGGTCGGCCCAGCGCGCCATCGCGGCCCCGGCCGCCGGCATCAGGGCGACGTAGCCGATGAGCGGCCAGTGGAGCAGCACCCACCGCGAGCACCCGACGACCGTGAACGCCGCGAGCGGGACGACCGCGAGGCAGACGGCGAGGCGGTCGGCTCCCGCAACCGACCGCCAGTGACGCACCAACTTCACGAGCTGCCACGCGAGGACCGCCCACACCCACGGGAGCAGGTACGCGACCGGCCCGAGTGCCACCGCGAGGAGCCCGGTCGGGTCGAACCCGCCGCCCGCCGCGCGTCCGCCCTGGAAGCGGAACGACGCCCAGTCGTTTTGGGCGTTCCACACGAGCACCGGAGTGAACAGCGCGAACCCGATGGCGACCGCGAGGTACGGCCCCGGCGAGCGCAGCACCCGCCGCGCACCGGGCGTGACGAGGCAGTACAGCACCGCCCCGGCCGGCAGGAACGCACCGTGGTACTTGCTGAGGAGTGCGGCGCCGAACGCGAGCCCGACCCACACCCACGGCCGCACCGCGCCGGGCCGCGCTACCAGCGCCTCTCCGAGCGCGGCCATCGTGCAGAGTGCGAAAAATAGGAACGGCGCGTCGGGGAGCGCGAGCCCGCCGGCGACCGCGTGGTAGCCGCTCAGGTTCAGCAATAGCGCGGCGTAGAACCCGGCCCACGGGCCGTGCCACCGGGCCGCCCACCGGTACATCACGAGCGTCGAGCCGGCGAAGAGTAGCGTGAACGCGAGCCGCAGCGATAGTTCATGCACCCGCCCCCCGCACATCACGATGCCGAGCTTCGCGAGCCACGCCGTGAGCGGGGGGTGGTCGAAGTAGCTGAGTGCCGGGTGCGTCGCGTAGAGGTAGTGGTACGCCTCGTCGTTGCTCGCGGGCAGCAGCGCCGCCCACGCGAGCCGCAGCACCAGCGTAACGACGACCAGGACCGCAACCGCTCGCTCGGCCGGGTGCAGAGCGACCGCCGGCACCGCCGGGAACAGCACGCGGACCGGTCGAACGAGGGCGCGCATCGTGTCTGGCTCCGGGCGTGTCAGCTCGCGTCTCTGCTATCGGTGCGGCCGCACCCGCACAATGAGCAAAACCCGCACGGCCGCACCGCCCGCGTCACGTTCCGCAGCGGAATCTACAATTGCACTCACGTTCCCCCCTCCCCCGCCCCGCCAGGTGCCCACATGCAGCGGATCACGCGCGAGCAGTCCCGGAAGTACGCGTTCGACTGGCGCGACGAGCCGCTCCTGCGGGTGGAGCCCGGCGAGTCGTTCGAGATCGAGACCTACGACGCGAGCACCGGGTACTTCAAGACGCCCGCGGACAAGGCGGTGCCGGGAAAGCGCCCCGGGTTCGACCGTACCCCGCCGATGGCGAACCCGATCGGCGGGCCGGTCTTTCTCGAGGGGGCCGAGCGCGGCGACGTGGTCGTCGTGACCATCGAGGACATCGTGGTGGACGACTACTCGTGGGTGGCGATCGGGCCGCGGCGCGGCCCGCTCGGCGAGTCGACGCGGTGGCCCGAGTTGTCGGGCGACTACACGACGAAGATCTTCCGCCACACCCCCGGACCGAGCGGCACGACCCGCGACGGCACGCTGCACTTCAGCGACAAGATCTCGTGGCCGATCACGCCGTTCGTCGGCACGCTGGGCGTGTGCCCGGACCGCGAGGTGGTGACGAGCCTCGACGGCCAGGGGGCGTGGGGCGGGAACCTCGACGTGCGCGACTTCGCGCCGGGCAACGCGCTGCACCTGCCGGTGTACCACCCCGGCGCGCTGCTGTACGTCGGCGACGTCCACGCGAGCCAGGGCGACACGGAGTTCACGGGCACCGCCGCCGAGACGAAGGCGACCGTCCGCCTGCGGATGGAGGTGGTGAAGAAGAAGCGGGTGCCGTGGGTGCGGATCGTGAAGCCGGAGTCGATCGTCTCGGTGTACGCCGACAAGCCGCTCGAAACCGCGGTCGAGACCGCGACGGTGAACCTGATGGACTGGCTGGTGACCGACTACGGGTTCACCCCGACCGACGCCTACTGCCTCGTGAGCACCTGCCCCGACTTCCGCGTCCACGTCTACCAGATGTGCAAGATCGGAAAGCTGAGCTACGTCGCCGGGGCCGAGATCCCGAAGCGGTACCTGATGTAGGGCCGGCTGTGCCGGCCGCGTAACAAGCCGCGGCCGGCACAGCCGGCCCTACGGCGATCCGCACGCCTCGTTACCGCACGTAGCCCTTGGCCTTCAGCAGGTCGATGATGCGGGCGACGCTCGCATCGACGTCGAGCTGGTCGGTGTTCAGCACAAGGTCGGGCGACTTCGGCTCCTCGAACGCGGCCGTCACGCCGGGCATCTGGGCGATCTTGCCCTCGTCGGCGAGCTTGTACGCGCCGCTCTGGTCCCGCGCCCGCAGCACCTCCATCGGGGCCGTGCAATACACCTCTAGCACCCGGTCCGCACCGATCACCTGCTTCGCCTTCTCGCGGACCGCGGCGTGCGGGGCCACGAACGCGGCGACGGTGATGACCCCGGCGTCGTTCATGAGCTTCGCCACCTCGGCCGAGCGGCGCAGGTTCTCGGAGCGGTCGTCGGCCGTGAACCCGAGGTCGCGGTTCAGCCCGTGCCGCATGTTCTGCCCGTACAGCACCGTCACCGCCCGCCCCTCGTCCCACAGCTTGCGCTCCAGCGCGTAGGCGATGCGGCTCTTGCCGCTGCCGGTGAGCCCGACCAGCAGCACCGTGACCGGCTTCTGACCGAAGCGCTGCTCGCGCTCGGCGGGCGCGACGAGGCTGTCGCGGGTCTTCGCGGTCGCCACCGCCTCGGCCTGCCGCGTGGGGCCGGCCTCCTGGATCATCCCGGCCCCGACCGTCGTGTTCGTGAGCCGGTCGATGAGGATGAACGCGCCGGTCGCGGCGTTGGTGCGGTACGGGTCGCACGCGAGCGGGTGCGTCAGGCTCAGTTGCACGAGCCCGACCTCGTTGAGCCCGAGCCGCGCGACCGCCCGGTGCTCCAGCGTGTTCACGTCCACGCCGTACCGGAACGCCCCGACCTCGGCCGACACCTGCCGCGTCGTGTGCTTGAGCGTGTACGTGCGGCCCGGCACGAGCGGTTGCTCGGCCATCCACACCACCATCGCCTCGATCTGGCTGCTGACGTGCGGGGGACTGTCGGGCCGCACGAGCATGTCGCCGCGGCTGACGTCCACCTCGTCGGTCAGCGTCAGCGTTACCGCCTGCGGGGCGAACGCCTCGTCGAGGTCGCCGTCGTAGGTCACGATCGACTTCACGCGGCTCCGCTTGCCCGACGGCAGCACCATGACCTCGTCGCCGGTGCGCACCGTGCCGGACGCGAGGGTGCCGGCGAACCCGCGGAAGTCGAGGTTCGGGCGGATCACGTACTGCACCGGGAACCGCAGGTCCGCGAGGTTCCGGTCGCTCGCGATGTGGACCGTTTCGAGGTGATCGAGCAGCGACGGCCCGTGGTACCACGGCGTCTTGTCGCTTCGCGTCGCGACGTTGTCGCCCTTGAGCGCCGACATCGGGATGAAGGTGATGTCGGGCACGTCGAGCTTGGCGACGAACCCGGTGTACTCGGCCCGGATCCGCTCGAAGACCTCCTGCGAGTGGCCGACGAGGTCCATCTTGTTGATGGCGACGACGACGTGCCGGATGCCGAGCAGCGAGACGATGAACGAGTGCCGGCGGGTCTGCGTCTGCACGCCGTGGCGGGCGTCGATGAGGATGATGGCGAGCTGGCACGTCGACGCGCCCGTCGCCATGTTGCGGGTGTACTGCTCGTGGCCGGGGGTGTCGGCGATGATGAACTTGCGGCGGTCGGTCGAGAAGTACCGGTACGCGACGTCGATGGTGATGCCCTGCTCCCGCTCGGCCTTCAGGCCGTCGGTGAGCAGCGCGAGGTCGATCTCCCCGGCCCCGGTGGTGCCGACCTTCTCGCTGTCGCGCTTCACGGCGGCGAGCTGGTCCTCGTAGATCATCTTCGTGTCGTGCAGGAGCCGGCCGATGAGCGTGCTCTTGCCGTCGTCCACGCTCCCGCACGTGAGGAACCGCAGCAGCTCCTTCTTCTGGTGCCGCGCGAGGTACGTGTGGATGTCTTCCTGGCCCAGGTCAGCGGCTTGCATGTTTACACCCAAGGGACCCAGGGTTGACACCCTGGGCTACGGACTGCCGCCCCCTTCGGGGGCTCAATGCCCTGAGTCCCGGAGGGACGACCGTGCGTAGCCCAGGGTGCAAACCCTGGGGACCACAGTGCAAACGCCGGACTCGGGGGCACTCAGAAGTACCCCTCGCGCTTCTTCTGCTCCATCGAGCCCGACTCGTCGTGGTCGATGACGCGGCCCTGGCGCTCGGAGTTCTTCGCCAGGATCATCTCCTCGATGATCTCGGGGAGCGTCGTCGCGGCGCTCTCGACGGCCCCGGTGAGCGGGTAGCACCCGAGCGTGCGGAACCGCACCCGCTTCATCGCCGGCTTCTCGCCGGGCCGCAGCCGCTTCTCCATGCGATCGTCGTCGACCATGATGAGCGTGCCGTCCCGCTCGACGACCGGGCGCTCGGCCGCGAAGTACAGCGGCACGATCGGGATGTTGTCGAGGTAGATGTACTGCCAGATGTCGAGTTCGGTCCAGTTGCTGAGCGGGAACACGCGGATGCTCTCGCCCTTGTTGATCTTCCCGTTGAAGACGTTCCACAGCTCGGGCCGCTGGTTCTTCGGGTCCCACTGGTGGAGCTTGTCGCGGAAGCTGTACACCCGCTCCTTGGCCCGGCTCTTCTCCTCGTCCCGCCGCGCCCCGCCGAACGCCGCGTCG
The DNA here is from genome assembly GCF_051859125.1 of Gemmata sp. Classification (NCBI taxonomy): domain Bacteria; kingdom Pseudomonadati; phylum Planctomycetota; class Planctomycetia; order Gemmatales; family Gemmataceae; genus Gemmata; species Gemmata sp. The sequence continues at coordinate 8,217 of NZ_JBHYGG010000303.1, read as the reverse complement.
AACTGGTAGTGGTTCAGCGCCTGTTTCAGTGCCACCGTCTTCATGACGTCGGTGTGCTTCTTCGACCCGCTGTCGAACGGGTTGATCCCCTGGGCCAGCCCGTCCTGGTTGGTCCACACCTTCAGGTCGAGCCCCTGCTCGCGGCAGTACCGGTCGCGGTACTCGATCATCGCCCGGAACTTCCAGGTCGTGTCGACGTGGAGCAGCGGGAACGGGAGCCGGCCCGGGTGGAACGCCTTCTGCGCGAGCCGCAGCATGACGGCCGAGTCCTTGCCGATCGAGTACAGCATCACCGGCCGCTCGAACTCGGCGGCGACCTCGCGGATGATGTGGATGCTCTCGGCCTCGAGCGCCTTGAGGTGCGTCAGGTTGTAACTGCTGCTGCTCATCCTCTCCCCTGTCTGGCCGGCGGTACCCGAATTCTATGACCTCCGCCGGCGCGCTGCGAGCGGGCCGCGGGACGGCCTCCCGCGCACTCGACAACTGATATCGGGTGAACGCCGAGAAAGATCCACGATTTCAACCGCTCCGCACGCACTCTCGGCCCCAGGGTTGGCACCCTGGGCTACGGACTGTCGTCCCTCCGGGACTTTAAACAAACCAAGGGCGTTACCGGCGGCCGAAACTGTTTGACCGCGCCGCGCCGGGCGTCATATCATCGCGTAAGTCCGTCGCCCGCCTGTTCGCCGCAAGGGCTCACTCCCATGGTCCGCACCCTCGTCTCGGTGACCGCGTCGCTGCTGCTCCTGGCGCTGACCGCGGACCTGGCCCCGGGCCGGGCGGACGACCCGAGCGACCCGGAGATCGACGGGAAGAAGGTGTCGGCGTGGGTCGAGACGGTCACCAAGGACGAGTCGGCCCGGAAGCGGGCGCTGGCCGTCGAGGCGCTGTCGAAGGCGTGGACCGAGAAGCGAAACGACCAGGGGCTGTTCTACATCGGCCGGGCTCTGCGGCTCGACACGTCGGCGGCGGTCCGGACGCAGGCGGCGCTGGTCCTCGGCGGGCTCCGCGAGGCGGAAGTGCTGTACCTGATCGAGAAGAAGGAGAACCTCGCGGTCAAGGATCTGGTGGACGCACTGGGCAAGGAGAAGGAGTCGCGGGTCCGCAAGGAGATCGCCAAAACGATCGGCCGGTTCCCGCGGGTGGCGAAGATGGCGGTCCCCGAACTCACGGCGGCCCTGAAGGACCCCGAGCCGGCGACCCGCGTGGCCGCGGCCGAGGCGCTGAGCACGACCGGGACCGACGGGAAGTCGGCCGCCGCCGGCCTGGCCCCGCTCCTGACCGACGACGACCGGGCCGTGAAGCGGGCCGCGGTCATCGCCCTGGGGCGGATCACCCCCGAGGGGTCGGCGACCATCGCCGAGACGATGGCCAAGATGCTCGCGACCGAGAAGGACCCGGACATGCGGGTCGAACTCGTCACCTCGATCGGGCTCCTGGGCGAGAGGTCGCCCGAGGTGGTGACCGCCCTGGCGGCCCTGCTCGCGGCCCCGGAGGACGACCTGCGGCGGCGGGCGGTGCGGACCCTCGGGGGCTTCGGTCCCGCGGCGGCCGGGGCCGCCGACGCGCTGTACAAGATCGCGGCGACCGACAAGGCCAAGGACGTCCGGGTCGACGCGGTCCGCGGGTTCGGCTCGGCGGTCGGCCCCGCCGGGGTCAAGGCCCGGGTCAGGGACCTGCTGGCGCTGCTCGCGGACCCGGACTACGAGGTGCGGATGGCCGTCGTGGAGGAAATCGGGGCGCTGGGGAACGAGTTGATCGCGGACCAGGAGACGATCAAGGCGCTCCGGGTCCGGCTGAGCGATCCGCACCTGAAGGTCCGCGACGCGGTGAAGGCCGCCATCAACAAGATCGAAAAGAAGCCCGAACCGAAAAAGGAACCGTGATCCTCTGAAGTCGAAATCCACTCCGCCAGCCGAAACCTCGCGCCGGACGGAACCCCCCGTCCCCATTCCGGATGGGGTGTTTCGCCCTTCCTGTGCTGTCAGATTTTTCCTCACAACCACCCGTCCACCAGCCCGTTCCCGAGTTGACTTCGTTCAGGCCCGTTCTAGATACAGTTGGACGCCCTGAATTTCAGGTACGGCCAAACTTATCGCTCGGCCATTACGTCCCCGAAGGAGCGGCCGGAATGTCGGACCCTGGCACGCTCTCCGCGCTGACGGCGTTCGTGCCGAACTGGTGGCAGGAAACGACGAGCCCGACCACCCTTGGAACGCTACTGGCGGGGTGGGCGAAGGCGTGCGGGTGGCAGGCCTGCGGGCTCGCGTGGTCCGACGACACGACGACAGTGGTGCGAACGGTCCGCGGCGGGGGTGTGGCCGACGGGCCGGCCCCGCCCGAGGTGCCCGACGCCCTCCGCCGGGTCCGCATCGGCGAGGCGACCGCGGCCTTCCCGGTCCCCGAGACGACCGGCCGGGTGTTCACAGGGGTGCAGCCCCCGGGCCGGGTGATGGGCGTGCTGTGGGCCGAGCGGGCGGACGCCCCGTGGACCGACGCGGACCGGACGGCGCTGGTGCTGACGGCCAAGATCGTGGAGCGGTCCCCGGCCCTCGCGGCGGTGGTCACCCCGCGGATCGACTCGGACCGGCTCGAGCAGCGGCTCGCCGACGCCGCGGTCATCGCCGGGCGGATGGCCCACGACTTCGACAACATCCTCACCGGGATCATCGGGTTCTCCGACCTGGCCACGCCCCTGCTGACCGCGGGGTCGCAGGCCGCGAAGTTCGTGGCGGAGATCAGCAAGGTCGGGCAGCGCGGGATCGTGTTCACCCAGCAGCTGCACCAACTGAGCCGCAGCGGGCAGGTGAAGCCGAACCCCGCGGCCGTCGCCGCGGTGCTCGCGAAGGAAGAGGTGCGGTTGCGGGCGCTGAGCCTCTCGAACCACTACTTCGAGAAGGACGTGCCCGCGAACCTGCCCCCGGTCGCGATGGAGGCCGGACTGCTCCAGACGACGCTGGCGCACCTGATCGAGAACGGCGTCGAGGCGTGCCCGCAGGGCGGGACGGTGCGGGTCGCGGCCCGCGTCGTCGACCTGACGGACGCCGACGCCCCCAGCTTCCTCGGCAAGCCCGGGACCGGCCCGCACCTGCTGGTGACCATCGCCGACACCGGGACCGGGATCAAGCCGGAGGTCCGCCGCCGCCTGTTCGTGGACCCGTTCTACACGACCAAGGTGCGGCACCGCGGGCTCGGCCTGGCGATCGTGTACCGCGTGCTGTGCGTCCACCGGGGCGGGATCCAGATCGAGCCGGCCCCGAAGGGGCCGGGGACGCTTGTACGGGTGGTCCTTCCGCTCGCCCCCGGCCGCCCGGCCCCCACCGGCGCCCCGGCCGGACCCGCGAGCGCTACCGTAGTAAGAGGTTAAGCACCCATGCCCTTCGACGTTGAAGAACCCGTGACCCAGGGCACGAAGGCCGCGTTCGCGCACGCCGGCCACAAGACCCAGCCGGGGATGCGCGAGCTGCAGTCGTCCGGCGACATCCGGATCCTGGTCCTCGACGACGACCCCGCCACGTGCTCGGTCATCCAGGCCGCGCTGTCGAACCGCGACTTCATCATCGACGTCGTGTCCGACCCGCAGCTCGTCGAGTCGGCCCTAGCGCAGCCGCACCAGTACCACCTCATCGTCCTCGACTACGTCCTCCCCGGCCTGGAGCCGGACCAGGTGTTCGCCTGGATCCGCGACACCCAGCCCGAGGCGAACATCGTCGTCGTCACCGGGTACCCGTCGGTCGACAGCGCGCTGAACTGCCTCCGCGCCCGCACCTACGACTACCTGACCAAGCCGTTCCAGGTCGACCAGCTCCGCGAGATCGTGTTCCGGTGCCTGGAGGGCAAGGGGCTCCTCCGGATGACCGAGGACGCGCTCCGCGAGGCGCTCGGCACCGCGATCCGTGAGCGCCGCAAGGCCCTGGGGCTGACCCTCTCGAACATGAGCGACCGGACCAACGTCTCGCTCGGCTACCTCAGCCAGATCGAACTCGGGAAGAACTCCGCGAGCATCGAGACCCTGTACCGCATCTGCCTGGCGCTCGGGATGAAGATGAGCGAACTGTTCCAGGCCGTGCAGCGGAACTGAACACGGCCACCAGCTTCTTTCGAGCCGCGGGACTTCCCGCGGCTCCTGCGTTTGGTACTCGTCACACCCGCTCCGCAGTGCGGCGAGGAAGATCAACACTCTCCGACACAGCAACACTCCCAACACTCTTCACTGTCACGCCGGGAGCTCGTGCAACTTCCGCAGGCAGAACCGGGCCATGAAGAGTTGACCGACGGCCCCGAGCACGCTCAGGGCCGTGACCGCGACCGCCAGCCGCAGCGCCCACACGTCGATCAACTGCCGCGTCTCGTTCACCCGCACCCGGGCCACACCGACGAGCCGCGCCATCTCGGCCTTGAACTGCTCCGCCATCTGTAGTGCCCGGTCCACCGCGTCGAGTTGCTCGGCGCTCGGCAGTTCGCTGTCGGTCCGCACCGGCACGCCCAGGATGCTCTTCGCCTGCCGCAACTCGCCGGCGACCGAGGTGAGGGCGGTCCGGGTCTGGTGGATCTGGTCGGTGTTCACCCCGAACGCCTGACTGAGCCGCGGGTCGGCGCTGACCATGTCGAGGGCGGTCTCGGCGACGATCACCGTGTCCGACGCGGTGACCACCGCGCCGAGCGCCCGCTCGAGCGAGCCGGCCAGGTCGATCGACGCCTGCCGCGCGGTCATCCGGACGAACGGGTTGACGCGGACCGGCTCCGGGGCGCTGGTCGAGATGCGGGTGGTGGTGAGTTCGGCCCGGGCCCGGTCGATCACGTCGCCGACGAAGTTGACGGCCCGGCCGGCCGCGTCCCCGGCCTGGTTAGCCCGCCCCGCCAGCTCGGCCGTCTGCCGGTTCACCTCGGCCTTCACCCGCCACACCTGCACGGCGATGGCCACGAACACCCCCGTTCCCGCGAGGGCGATCAGCAGCCCGGTGAGGGCGAACAGTCTGCGGAACATTGTCCCCTCGCAGCGCGACTTCGGAATACCCGTGCGCATCTTATGTCCCCGGGGTGGGCGGCCACAAGCTCAGCGCCGCGCCCACACCGGAGGGGTGGAACCGCCCCGGCCCGTGCCGCATAATGACCCCGCGTCGCAAGAGACCGCGTGCGCCCAAGGAGCCGGGCCGAATGAGCAGACTGGGTCGCTTCGTGCCGGGCCGCCGCCTGGGTCGCTTCGTGCCGGGCCGCCGCGCCGCCCTGCTCCTCGTTGGCGCGGCCGGTGCAATCGTCGGAGCCGGCGCGTGGTACCTGTGGCCGGCCGCCGCGCCCGTGCCCGTGTGGGCCGCCGACTACGAGGTCACCGCCCGGGCGCCCGAGGCGCTCGCGCCGGGGACCGTCGTCGGCACCGGGCCGCCGGAGGGCTGGTCGCACCTCGTCATCAAGAGCCTGCCGCGGGTGCGGCCCGGGACCGAGGCGCAGGTGCCCCCACTCGCCCGGTCCCAGACGGTCCGCATGACCCGTTGGATGTTCACCGCGTTCGCCGCCGACGTGCGGCCCGAGACGCGGGGCACCGAGACCCGCTACCACCTGCGGGCGGTCGGCCTCGGCCTGGGCACGTCCGTCGGCGGCCGCGACGTGGTCGTCACCCCCGAGACCGCCGCGGCCCACGGGGTCCGCCTCGACTGGATCACGCGGCAGATCCTCACCAAGGGGTACCAGACGCAGCGGCTCGCGGTGGTCGTCGTTCAGGGGCCGACGTTCGCGCTGCTCGACACCCCGGTCTGGTTCCGGTGCGGCGAGGCGAACCGGCTGGTCCGCTACCGGTACGCCCTGCTGGTGGACGCCGCCACGGGCCGCCTCAACGTGGTGCTGTGGCCGCTGGACGCCGGCGGGTGCTTCGCCACCCTCCCCGCGGTCCGGATGAGCCCGAACGCGATCGACGCGGCCGAACTCGTCCCGGACCCGAAGGGGTTCGACGCGCTCGGCATCGCGTCCGACTCGACGTTCGGCGTGGACAGGCTCCCGACCCCGAGCACGCCCGTTGCGCTGCCCGGCGACCTCCGTGCGCTCGCGGAGCAGACCCGGTTCACCCCCGGCGAGGCCCGGGCGCTGGAGGAGGCGCTGCGCGCGCTGCCCGGCGAGAAACCGTGAGTTCCCGAGCGCCCGCTCGCTACCATTCCGCCCGGACCCGCACTACACTCAAGCACACTCACCCCGGCCCCCGCACGGACCCGCCCATGAACCGCGCCCTCCCCCGACTGCTCGGCCTCGCCCTCCTCCTCGGCGGAACGGCGGCCGGCGCGCAGGTGAAGAAGGGGCCGGAACTCGACCTGGCCGCCACCCTCGCCGCGTACAAGCGGCTGGGCGGGGAGGTCCAGACCTACGAGGTCACCGAGACCGGCGAGGTCCAGTTCAAGGCGGAAAGGTTCGACCCGGCGGCCAAGAAAATGCCGGTGTTCCACTTCGCCACCGCGGACGACAAGCTGTTCGCCCGGCTGCCCCGGTCCGAGGCGGCGGTCGGGCTCGACCTGCGGGGCGCCAGGGCCGGCGACGCCGCACTCAAGGCGCTCGGGGGCCACAAGAACCTGCAACTCGTAAGCCTGAGCGGCCTGACCGTCAGCGAGGACGGCCTGAAGGAACTCGTCGCCTGCAAGGACCTGCGGGTGCTCGACCTGTCGAACGCGAAGATGAAGTCGGACGCGCTGCGGCAGCTCGACCAGTTCCCCGAGCTGCGCGCCCTCGACCTGAGCCGGTGCGGCGGGGCCTCCGACAAGGGGGTGCGCGACCTGGGCCTGGCCAAGGAACTGCTCTCGCTGAACCTCGAGAAGACGCGGGTCACGGACGCGGGGGTGAAGGACCTGCTGCCGCTCAAGAAGCTGTTCACCCTCAACCTGAACTCCACCAAGGTGACCGACGCGTGCGCCGGCGACCTGGCCGCGCTGGCGGACCTCGTCAACCTCCACCTGGGGCAGACCGACTTCAGCGACTCGGGCGTGCGGGCCCTCGGGCGGCTCCGCCGGGTCGAGCGGCTCGACCTCCGCGGCACCCGCACGAGCAACGACGGGCTCAAGGACCTCGCCGGGCTCTCGCGGCTGAGGCACCTGAACCTCGAGGACACGCGGGTGGACGACGACGGGATGCAGCACCTCGCCGGGTTCGAGCTGTCGCACCTCAACCTGGCGCGCGTGCGGCTCGGCGACGAGGGCCTCCGCGAGGTGGCCAAGCTCAAGGGGCTCAAGGCCCTCGTGCTGGAGAAGACGCGGATCACCGACGCGGGCCTGAAGGCGCTCGCGGCGCTCGGCGAGCTGGAAGACCTCAACCTCAACGAGACGGACGTGACCGACGCGGGGCTCAAGGAGTTGAAGCTCAAGACGCTCGCGCGGGTCTCAGTGCGGGGCTGCAAGAAGGTGACGCGGGCCGGGATCGCGGCGCTCAAGGCGGCGAACCCGAAGGTGGTCGTCGAGGGGCCGTGACGGCTCGTGCCGATAGGGGTTCCGCAGCCGAGCGTGGGGCGGCACAGTTCTGGTGGAGCGGCACTCGTGCCGGCCCCGTGTGGCGTCTGGCGGCAGGCACCAACGCCCGCCCCACCAGACCAACCGCGTAATACCCAGTCCGATTGAACCGGCACCGTGGTGTGTTGGTCCGAGCCCGAGCGCCGAGCGAGGGTTCACGTGGACCCTCGCTCGGCGCTCGGGCTCGGACCACAACGAGTTCAACAGATCCGGTATCACTCCTGGCGGTGTCACCCGTCGAGGGGCCAGCGGGCCCCGCTCGCGGCCCCGGCCGGGACGCGGTTGTTCCAGAAGTAGGCCCACCCGTCCCCGCTCCGCCCCGCGACCGCCACCGGGCCGCGGACGAACAAGTCCGGAACCCCCTCGAAGGCGTCGAGGGCCGCCAGGCACTCCGCGTCCACGGCCCACAGTTCGCCGCGGACCGCGAGGCCGCTCTCGGCGTCGGTTACCATCCCCGGGTACGGCCCGAGGTCGATCACCCGGTACCGCGGCTCGGTGACCACGTCCGCCACGAACCGCTGACCCGCCATGAGGTGGTGGTTCCGCAGGCCGCGCTTCAGCGTGCCGTACACGAACAGGAGTGTGGTCTCGATGGCGCGCCTCCGGGTTCATGCTCCAAGAAAATCATACCCTGATGCTCGATCGTTATCCTCGGCCTCACGCGGGCCGCCACGGCGGGCGGCCCCGACAAACCAAAGGCGCAGCGGCTGGGCGGGGGCGCCCTCCCGGGCGGGCC